>JBCDHA010000052.1:0-12222 GCA_038750705.1 Bacteroidota bacterium | reverse complement strand
CGGCCTTGATCGCCTATAACTTTTCCGAGAAGAAGCCCTCACTTAAAATGCAATTTCATGACACCAAACAACTCATATTGCCTATTTAAGCATAGCTTCTACGTCGAACTCACGTTAATCTACGGACTTGCCCTTCATTATTCCAGGGTTTCCTCGGCAGTCACTTGTTTTTCGTAGAGCTCTTTATAAACTCCGTTAGCCTCTAAAAGCTGACTATGCGTACCTTCTTCTACAATTTGAGCATCGTCTAAAGAAGCAATAATATATACTTGGTTAAAGATTTAATTATCAGTTCTTTAAGGATACTAATATATAAACATTAGTTGCTTTAATTTTAAAATTTAAATTTAAACAACTTCAATTTACAAACTTTGAACTTCTTTTATTTGTTCGGCTGCTGACAATACAAACGTTATGCAAGAACTTAATTCAAAAGAAAAGAAGGTATTGAAACTTATCTGTCAGGGATTAAGTAGCACTCAGATCGGGGAGTTGATTAATAAGAGTCCGAGAACGGTTGAAGGTTATCGTAGTAATCTTTACGAAAAATTGGGAGTAAAAAATAAGATAGAACTAATAGCTTTCGCTTTTAAACATGGATTGGAAAGTGATTAATCCCCGCTCTGCCCCATCTATTGGCGTAGCAGTCCTTTGGTAGATTTAATACCAAGAAACCGTAAATCTACGCTTGTTTCGGTACGGTCGTCTACTCAATTTTATATTTGAATTTAAAAGAAAGGAGAAAGCCAAGTATCAATAAACCAAGAAAATAAGAAGAGGCCATCTAAGGGATGACCTCTTCAAAGCTATATCCAACCAGCTTAATGGGTTGGAAATAAACTTATTATGCAATGTAAATTTATTAAAATTATGAAAACTTTAATTGTTTTAATGTTCGTATTAGTTGGCTTTACACAGTGTGGTGAAACTGAGGAGGTGAATCCACAAATGGATTCAATGTCAGCTTCTGTTTTAGATGTGGCCAATTATTCAAAGTATAATGGTGCTGCAAATGGACGTTCAAGTTGTTTTTTGACAAATGATTTTACCGCTAGGTTATATACTACATCAGGCGCGAGAATTTTACCCGCCAATGTTCAACCTAACACAAATTACTCAATAAGAGTAAGGGTAAATGGAAGTTATGTTTGTTGTGAGAACCCTTCATACTGTATCACTTCACCTTTTGGCTTCTCCATTACTTCAGGTAATCCAAAAGATGCTATCAATGGGGATGTTGACTTTACTATAAGAACAAATGCGGCCTTGGTACCAGGCATAGGAATAATTGGTATCGTTCAAGCGGTAGGGTGTAATGGAACGTTGCCATGTGGAGACCAAAATGCAACGTCTGTTCAGCCAATAACGTAAATTATTAAGTAGCCAAAATTATAAATGAAGTGATACTAATCGTCACTTCATTTATATATAAACCGATAAATAATAGGTCTAATTTGAAAATTATTTTCATTAATATTCTTTGTTTTACCAGTCTTTTTTTTCGGTTCGCATGGGCTCAAAAAGAAGCTAATTACTGGGTTTTTGGTGAAGGAGGAGGATTAAATTTTACCAACAACCAACTTAATTTTTTTGAAAGCGAGGTTGATCTTTTTGGTGTTACCGCCGTAGTATCTGATCAAAATTCAGGTGAGCTACTTTTCTATAGTGACGGACTTTATATATGGAATAAAAATCATGAAATAATGCAAAATGGGTCGGAAATAAAGACGGGCTCGAATCATCAAGATTCACCTAGAATAGTACCATCACAACCATTGATTATTGTTCCTAGACCAGGTATAAATGATGAGTATTATTTGTTTCATCTAAATGAAATTGAATCGAGTTTACTTGAAAATGCCGATCTTTATTACACGATCGTAAACACCGGCTTAAATAATGGTAATGGTGAGGTAAAGCAGGGGGATAAAAACTTTTTTGTAAAGGGTAATTTAGCACTGAAAATAACAGCAGTACCTCATGCCAATGGTAAGGATTTTTGGCTGATAACACATGCGGCCGACAATAACGATTTTTATGTTTATCTGATAAGTGATGAAGGTTTGGCTGGTCCTAAGGTCATAAGTTCTGGTATTAGCTATGCGGTCAATAACTCAGAAAACTATATAAGGGGTTTTATAAAAGCTTCACCTAATGGAAACTATATCGCTGTAAGTTCATTAGGTGAGAATAGGAGATTTGAGCTATTCAGCTTTAATCCAGGTACTGGAGACATTTCGAATCCTGTGAGCCTAGGTAATTTTGATTTTCAATACGGTTTGTCTTTTTCTCCGGATAATACAAAGTTATATCTTAGGGGTATAAACGAACGTGATTATTTTCATCAATTTAATTTGTTAGCATCTAATATTGCGAACTCAAGGATAGGATTGTTTCGAGAAAACCCAAATTTG
The DNA here is from genome assembly GCA_038750705.1 of Bacteroidota bacterium. Classification (GTDB taxonomy): domain Bacteria; phylum Bacteroidota; class Bacteroidia; order Cytophagales; family Cyclobacteriaceae; genus Fulvivirga. The sequence continues at coordinate 9,808 of JBCDHA010000052.1, read as the reverse complement.
GGCGATCATGTAGTAATACTTCATGGTTCTGTCGAACTTGCTCCAGATGGAAAATTATATGTAAGAGGGGTAAGAAATAATGATGAGCAAATTAACGGTTTAGGCATTATTTCAAATCCTAACGCCCTGGGCTGGGAAGTTAACTTTGAAATAGTTCCAGAGCCGTTTGAAGAAGATGATCATATTTCTGGTGGTTTGCCAAACTTGATTCAGAGTACCTTTAATGGTATCACACCTAATCGCAATCCGAATTCCCCATGTAATGAAGCTTCTACTTTTCAGCTATCACCAAATCCTGCAAAAGATTTTATAAAAATAGGCGTACTTGAAAAGTGTTTTACTTCATATCGGCTTACTATTTACAGAATAACAGGGCAAAAAATCGTTCAATACAGCATTAAAAATCAAGATTCAGGAGAACTTCCAATTTATGATCTTTCGTCGGGAATATATCTGGCGGTACTAGAGTTTGAAAATAAACGAATTGTGAAAAAGTTCTATAAATATTAACTGCAAATATTTATGCTGAATCCGTCGTAACAAAGCTAGCTTCTATATTTGTTCTTCTAAAGAATAAAAACTTTAGACAGCGCTGGATTTTCAATCAATATCAGATTTAAAGCAGGACATCAGTTTGGCAGTAACTTTTTCAAGTTTTGGCAAAAAAATTAATTAGTTTAAACTAAGCTACTTACTTTTCCAGGGTTTCCTCGGCAGTCACTTGTTTTTCGTAGAGCTCTTTATAAACTCCGTTAGACTCTAAAAGCTGACTATGCGTACCTTCTTCTACAATTTGAGCATCGTCTAAAACGATAATCTTGTCTGCAAGTTTCGCTGACGAAACACGATGAGAAATGATTATACTCGTACGGCCTCGCATTATTTTGCTAAGGCTTTGAAGGATAGCGTTCTCGGTTTTTGTGTCTACCGCTGATAACGCATCATCTAAAATCAAAATTTTAGGATCGCGGCAGATAGCACGTGCTATGGAAACCCGTTGTTTTTGCCCACCTGAAAGCGTAATGCCGCGCTCACCTAACATTGTTGCGAAACCATCGGGAAAATCCACAATGTTATTATATACATCCGCATCTTTTGCACCTTGTAGCACGGTTTCTTCAACGGCTTCATCAGCTCCAAAGGCAATATTATTGTAAATAGAATCGCTGAAAAGAAAAACATCCTGTGGTACATAACCTATCTGGCTTCTAAGGTTGACCACATCATAGTCTTCAATTTTATTACTATCAATATCAATACTGCCACTTGTACAATCGTACATTCTGGTAATGAGGTTGGCTATCGTACTCTTGCCAGAACCTGTAGTTCCTATTATAGCTAACGACTCTCCGGGTTCTACATTAAAAGAAATACCGTTTAAAGCTTCAATACCCGAGTCAGGATAAACAAAGCCCACATTTTTAAACGTTATGCTACCGGTAATCTTACTCTTTAAATTCTCCTTACTTATAATATCATTTTTAGTTTTTAGAAACTCATTAATACGTTTTTGCGATGCAGCAGCTCTTTGCGTAATACTACTTATCCAGCCCAGGGAAGTAACCGGCCAGGTAAGTAAATTCACATAAATGATGAATTCAGCAATGTTGCCAAAAGTGAGCGTGCCTGCTATCACCTGGGCGCTGCCCGCATAAACCGTGAGGATGGTACTGAGCCCTATTAATCCCAGTATCAGGGGGTAGAACAGAGCCTGTACTTTGGTTAGCCTAAGCGACTTATGCTTATACTCATCACTTTTTTCGGTAAACTTTCTATTAGAATCATCTTCCCTTGTAAACGACTTCAGCACCCTTATGCCGGAAAAGGCCTCCTGCACGAAGGTAGAAAGCCCTGACTGGCTTTTTTGGATTTCTTCTGACCGCTTGTTGATGATATTATTAACGTAGTAAATGCTAATGGAAAGTATGGGTAGCGGAATTAACGCATATAGTGTAAGGGTGACGTTTATCGAAAGCATGTAAGGAATTAATAGTGCAAAAAGAGTGACCATATTTAATCCATACATTATTGATGGCCCCAGGTACATTCGCACCTTACTCACATCTTCTGAGATGCGATTTAAAATATCGCCTGTATTATTCCTTCTGTAAAAACTAAGTGGCAGCGATTGATAATGTGCATATATCTCATTTTTCAAGTCATACTCCACTAATCTGGACATGACTATAATGGTCTGACGCACCATGAAGAGAAATAGACCCCGCATCAAGGCCATTAGCAAAATGAGTCCGGCATAAATTAAAATGCTTGAAGTGAAAATTGCATAAATATTCTCTTTTAGGTCAAGCTCCTGAAACGAGTTATATACCTCAATATTGTCCGTGATTAGGTTAATAGCGTAACGAACTACCGGTGCCGGAATGATCTGAAATACGTTGGAAATAATTATGAAAACCAACCCCAGAAACAGGTGGTACTTATATTTTACCAGGTACTTATTAAGGTAGCTGAGTTCTTTCATTGATTAATTGATAAGGGCCGACGAAATTGAATATTTCGATGTTGTCATTACAACGTCAGACGGTAATACAAGTTTTTTCGCAAACGATTTCAATTTGAAATAAGATATAAAATACTATACTTTTGCGCCACAAAAAAGCACGTGCTTTCGTTTGAATTGAGAACGCTCAAAACTACAAAACAATACTTTAACCTGTGCCGCAATGGACGTAAATGAATTAGAAAAGATAGACAGCTCAGTTTTTGGTCAAATAACCGAAATGGGTCATGAGCAGGTAGTTTTTTGCAATGATGAATCGACGGGTTTAAAGGCTATTATTGGCATTCATAATACGGTTTTGGGGCCTGCCCTTGGGGGTACACGCATGTGGAATTACACCTCGGACGCAGAAGCTTTAACGGATGCGCTTCGTTTGTCACGGGGAATGACCTACAAAGCCGCCATCACAGGGCTTAATTTGGGAGGCGGAAAGGCGGTGATAATAGGAGATGCTTCGAAGCAAAAAACAGAGGCTTTTTTAAGAAGGTTTGGGAAATTCATAGACAGCCTGGGAGGGAAATACTGGACGGCTGAGGATGTGAATATGAAGACCAGTGATATGCAATACATTGGTATGGAGACCAAATACGTGACAGGCCTTCCGGAAACTATGGGTGGCGGCGGTGACCCCTCACCGGTAACGGCCTATGGTACTTATTTAGGCATAAAAGCATCGGCTAAAAAAGTATATGGCACTGAGGATTTGACGGATAAAACGGTTGGCGTGCAAGGCGTAGGTCAGGTAGGAATGTATTTGGTCGAACATTTGACCAAAGAGGGCGCAAAAGTTTATATAACCGATATTTCTCAGGAGAAGCTTAAAAAAGTGGCATCTGCCTCAGGCGCCACGGTGGTAGGCATGGATGATATTTATGATCTGGACATGGATATATATGCTCCTTGCGCATTAGGCGCAACACTCAATAGCGCCACTATTCCAAGGCTAAAATGCCAAATAGTGGCCGGCGCTGCTAACAACCAACTGGCGGAAGAAAAGAAACATGGGTACATGCTCATGGACCGAAACATTACCTACGCTCCTGATTTCCTGATTAACGCCGGAGGATTGATTAATGTATATGAAGAGTACCGCGGCGACTACAGCCGAAAAAGAACCTATACTACCGCGGAAAAAATCTATGAAACCTGTCTTCAAATCCTAAATTTGGCCGAAGACGAAGGCATATCCTCGCAAGAAGCCGCCATTCAAATGGCCGAAAATCGCATAGCGGCTATTGGAAAAATAAAATTGCCACGTTAAGCGAACGGATTTATTATTTTTGTAGTGATATTTGAGGCAGTTTTAAGCTGCCTTTTTAATTATAGTTGATTATTCGTTCTTTTATTTTTTAGATGCTTAACAGACGCACACTACGTATAAAGGCCATGCAAACTATTTTTGCTGTGAGGCAAAGTAGAGAAGCTAATTTAGAATTGGCAAAGGCTTATGTACGCGATAGTTTCCTTCCTGATCTTAATTCAATGGAATTGCAGGATAAAGAACTTTTAAAACAGCAGTCAAAAGAAGCGATTAAGATATTCAACTTAAACTATTCAAACACTTCCTTTAAAAGTAACGAGGGGAGCGCTGATGTTATTAACGATGTAGTTAATGACGCTATCAGCTTCTACTACCGGGAAAACAACAAAGATCTGAAGCTTTACAGAACTCAGATGATAAATGAGGCTGAAAAAGTCTATGACCGGTATATTCAGATGCTCAACCTGCTGATTGACCTAAAGGTAATCGCTGATAATGATGGCAAAAGAGATCATTCGAACTTTGTTAAAAATTTGTTAATCAAAGCAATTGAATCTAATCCTTCTCGTGAAACTATTAGTTTGCGAAAGAATTTAGATTGGGCAGAATATCAATCAGAAATTCGTCAATGGTTTAAAGAAGTCAGGAGCGATGAAAGGTATCAGTATTACATTGACCTGAAAAACGCATCTTTCAAAGATGACAAGGCCATTGTCAACCACATTGTGAAAGATGTAATTTTCAAAAGCGATGTGGTGGATAAGTTCATGGAAGACAAAGACTTAAACTGGAGTGAAGACCGGGCGATTATAAAGAGCCTGGTTACAAAAACAGTGAAGTCTATTGAAGAAGTTGACTTGAATGATTTCGAGTTACAAGAGTTATCTTACAATTGGGAAGATGACAAAGCGTTCTTTGTAAAGCTGTATGAGGACACTATTCAGGTCGAGCCTAAATATGAGGCGCTGATTGCCAGAAAAACTAAAAATTGGGAGATTGATAGAATAGCCATAACAGATAAGATTATCCTTGATATGGCCATTGCTGAAATGATTAATTTCCAAAGTATCCCAATAAAAGTGACCATTAATGAATATATTGAGGTCGCAAAAAAGTACAGTACACCCAAGAGCAAATTGTTCATTAACGGTGTGCTTGATGTCATTGCCGAGGAGTTACAATCCAACGGCGATGTTAAAAAAAGCGGAAGAGGTTTAATTGACAATAAATAAGTTATGAGCAAATCTGGGAATACATTTTTGGCCTTCTTGCTGGGTGCGGCAACCGGAGCCGCGTTGGGCATTCTTTATGCTCCTGATAAGGGTTCTAATACAAGAGATAAGCTAAGCTACCGCTTAGATAAGTACAAAAAAACTTTGGAGGACCTATTGGATGATCTAATCTCCAATAAAGACGGTGTACTTAGCGAAGCGAAAAGCCATGGAGAACAGGTAGTAAATGACGCCAAGGTTAAGGCTGAGAAGCTACTTGAAGATGTGGATGAGCTTATAAACCATATAAAGTCTGGAGATAAGGATTAGAAAACCTTTTATTCAGGCCTTTGTTGTTATTTTGAGTTAATTGAGTAGTAAATAATAGATTAAAATTGAGTTAGAATGAAAGGATTAAGACTGTCCATGCTAGTTGGATTGATAGTGTTAGTTGCTGCGGCATGTGGCAATAAAGACGCTGAAAAGAGAATAGCTGAGCTTGAAAGTAGATTGGCAGAAATGGAAGGTAGTTCCACGTCATTGTCTTCACCTGCAAGCACACCTGCTGAACCGGAAACTAAGCCAGAAGGCCCCCTTCCGGCATTCGAATTTGAGGAAGAAGAATTTGATTTTGGTACCATCAATGAAGGTGATGTAGTAGAGCATATGTTTAGGTTTAAGAACGTAGGCGATGCGCCATTGATCATTCAAAGCGCTCGGGGTTCATGCGGCTGTACAGTGCCTAACCCTCCTAAAGAGCCAATTGGTGTGGGAGAATCTGGCGAAATGTTGGTGAAGTTTAACAGTAAAGGTAAGCCAAACGTTCAAAACAAAACGGTTACAATCACAGCTAATACCTGGCCTAAAACGTCTACCATCAGAATCAAGGCTATGGTAACACCGGCGCCTACTGATGATGCTAGCGGTCCTGTAAAATAGGTTAATAAAAGTATTGTTTTCTCAAGGCATCCCAACCTGATTTCAGGTTGGGATGTTTTGTTTTTAAAAGCTTACTTTTGAGCGAAATTTTAAAATCAAGCAATGTTTAAGACAATATTTTTACAGGCAGTAGGAGATGGCAGTGGCATGTCATCCTTAATCTTATTTGGAGGTGTTGCCCTGGTATTTTACTTCTTCATGATACGGCCGCAGCAGAAAAAACAAAAGGAGCAGAAGAAGTTTATTGAAGAAATAAAAAGAGGCGATCAGGTGATAACCGTTGGTGGTATTCACGGTAAAGTACTTACTGTAGAAGATGACGCCGTATCTCTTGAAGTAGATAAGGGTGTGAAAATGAAAGTACAAAAAAGCTCAATATCTTTAGAGGCAAGTCGCCCAACCGCTGAAAAAGGGAAGAAGGCTTGAGTAAATTGTCTGAAATAGCAAGAGCAATCAAACCTGAAGGCACTTACCGGTACAGGGTGATCGTGCTTTGCTTTTTAGCTGCCAGTACATTCTGGTTTTTCAATGCGTTAAATGAAGATTATTCGGCCACTGTACGATACCCACTTGAGTTTATTTATGATTTTGAAAAGTATGTTGCTGTAGATGAGCTGCCCCAGGATATTCAGCTCAATGTAAGTGGTTTAGGGTGGAATCTTTTGCGTAATAATTTAGGCATTAAAGTCACACCCATTCGTGTGCCGCTGGAAAATCCACTTGAAATCAAGAAGATTAGCGGATCTGCCATGCCGGTTTTTCTGGCAGATCAACTCAATGAATTTGATCTCAATTTTGTAATCACCGATACACTTAATATTCATATAGATCTCAGGGGTGATCGATTGATAGATGTTGCTGTTGACAGTTCCTTAATTGATTTGGAAAACGACTATCGAATAGTTTCGCCACTTAGCATTTCACCGGATACAATAAGGCTTTACGGGCCGGTAAGTGTATTAAACGAATTGCCCGACACAATCGTGTTGAATCTGCCTCAACGCGACATTGATGAAGATTACGAAGAAATTATTCCGGTTACTATCAACCATTCAAAGGCTGGTCTTTTATCGAGAAACCCACCCACCGTTGCCGTAGGATTTACAGTAAGTGAATTTACCAATAGCAGTCGGTTGGTGGGTATCACACCTGTAGGTTTTCCGGAGAACAGCGAATTAGTCCCCAAAGATATCACTATCAACTATGTGCTCCCCGTTGAAGACGCCGGTAACATTAATATAAATCAGTTTGAGGTTATAGCTGAATATGAAAAGCTAAACCTCGCAGACTCAACGGTTATTCCGTCTCTGCATCGCATTCCTGAAACGGTGGTTGATGTTACATTAGATTCGACTGTGATCAAGATAGTTTACAGTGAATAAGCTTCAAATTGGAGTGACCGGGGGTATCGGATCCGGCAAAAGCCTGGTATGCAATATTTTCGCTGCTCTTGGTATTCCCATTTACAATGCGGATTCCCGCGCCCGGTGGCTTATGAATAATCAGCAAGAATTAAAAGAATCAATAATCGAGCACTTCGGACAAGGGGCCTACGATCCGGGTGGAGCATTAAGCCGGGATTACATTGCAAGGCTTGTTTTTAATGATCCCGAAGAGCTTAAGAAATTAAACTCACTCGTCCACCCGGCTGTAGGGAAAGACTATGCTCAATGGTTTCCCAATCAAAAAGCCGACTATACCATTAAAGAGGCGGCGCTTATGTTTGAGTCAGGGTCATATAAAGGACTCGACTATGTGATCAATGTATCGGCCCCTGTAGAAAAACGGGTGTTACGCGTGTTAAAAAGGGATACCTTTCGAAGCGAGAATGAAGTAAGGGCTATTATTGAAAAGCAGCTGCCCGAATTTGAAAGAATAGAAAAATCAGATTTTGTAATTACAAATGATGATCAGCAAATGATTATCCCGCAGATTCTCGGGCTTAACCAGCGATTTTCACGTAAATAACAGCAAACGCGATCTTACGTTTGTTTTTGCAGGGTCAACAAGTAGGATAATAAATTTAGTTTAAACTAAATTTATTAGTATTTTTAGCTTGTGAAAATAAGTGTAGAAACCAAGCTCAAAATCCTGGCTGATGCCGCCAAATATGATGTGTCATGTGCGTCAAGTGGCAGTAACCGTGCTAACCAAAATAAAGGGCTGGGAAACACCACCGGTATGGGTATCTGCCATAGTTATACGGAGGACGGGCGTTGCATTTCTTTGCTAAAAATATTACTCACCAACTACTGTATTTACGATTGTGCCTACTGTATCAGTCGTAAGAGCAACGATATTCAGCGAGCAGCCTTTACCGTGCAAGAGGTGGTGGACCTTACTATTAACTTTTATCGTAGAAACTATATTGAAGGATTATTTCTGAGTTCAGGAATTTTCAAGAATGCGGATTATACAAATGAAAGACTCATAAGAATTGCGAAGCAATTACGAACGGAGGAGCGTTTTAATGGCTACATACATATAAAGATAATTCCTGGCGCCAGCCATGAAATAATGAGAGAGGCCGGCCTGTATGCTGACAGGCTAAGTGTAAATTTAGAGATCCCATCGGAGAGAAACCTGCAAAAAATAGCACCTGAAAAAAACTACAGTAGTGTTTATCGACCCATGAACTGGTTGAAAGAGCAGATTGCCGAAAATCGGGAAGATCGTAGAAAATACCGGAAGACACCGCGCTTTGCCCCGGGAGGTCAAAGTACGCAGATGGTGGTTGGCGCCACTCCTGAAACAGACTATCACATTTTGAACGTATCGGCTTCACTCTATAAACAGCAGCAGCTAAAGCGAGTGTATTATTCGGGGTACATCCCCATAAGCCAAGACAGTCGACTCCCCGCCATAAAACAGGCTCCTCTGGTACGGGAAAATCGCCTGTATCAAGCCGATTGGCTGTATAGGTTTTACGGATTTAGCATGGATGAGATTGTGGATAAAGAACAACCTTTGCTGGAGCTAAAGATAGACCCAAAACTGGGCTACGCCCTTCGGAATCTTGATCTCTTCCCTGTGGATATTAATACAGCGCCGTATGAACTGATATTAAGGATACCGGGTATCGGCCTGAAAACAGCAGGTATGATCGTCCACTCCAGAAAATACGGGAAAGTTAGGTACGAAGACATTAAAAAGATGGGCGCAGCCATGAATAGGGCTAAATACTTCATTCATGTGAGTGGCCGTCCTCTAGCGTTATCCACTTACACCCCGGAAGGCATACGTCACCAGATCATTTATCAGGATAAAAAAGCACAGCTGACATTGTTTGATTAGCACGTTATGACACTACTCTATGATGGCACCTACGAAGGGCTAATGACGGTTATTTTTGACTGTTATGAGCGAAAACTGAATCCGGATTTCATAACCAGCTCTTGTCTTCAGCCCGGCATGTTCGATAACACTCAGAATATTATTACCGATGTCAAAAAAGCGGAACGCGTGCTAAAGGGGCTTCGAAAGAAACTTACTCCCAAGGGTTTTAATCGTCTTTATCTTGCCTTCCACTCCGAGTTACAAGACATTGAAATGACTATTTACCAGTTCACCAAAATAACCATAGCCAACAAAATAAATATTGAACGGGATTTTCGACAAGCTTCGGTGTTGAGAATCAGTCAAGCAACTAAAATGATGGGCCGGGAGATACATCGTATGCATGCGTTCGTCCGTTTTCAAAAGACCTCGGACGATATTTATGCGGCTACCATTACACCTGATTTTAACGTTATACCCTTCATAGGAGATCATTTTAAAAAAAGATATGCCGATCAGCAGTGGTTGATTTACGACACCCAGCGTGATTATGGATTGTATTATGATCTGGAAACGATGCAGCTTATAAAACTGAGTAAT
>JBCDHA010000051.1:0-12308 GCA_038750705.1 Bacteroidota bacterium | reverse complement strand
CTTTAGGATTGAAGTACAATAAACCAATGCCGCCAAAGCCATAAACATTTAGCGCCGGGCGTTGATAAAAACGTGTCCCGTTAGAAAACGCCTGTACAATCCCGACTACATTCAACTCAAAGTTGTCTGATCTAAAAGATAAGTTTCTTGCTGTCCGTCCTTCACTGTCAGCCTCTGCATCGTCACCCGATAACCTAAAATAGGTCACCTCGGAGCGGATAGCAATTCTCTCGGTAAAATAGTACTGCAGGCCAACGTTCAGATTTAACTTTGCGTCGATCACGTCTCCGGGATTGTTCAAGTCACCAAAATAACTTGAGGTACCTGTTCCAAAAGTCGCTATAATATCTCTGCCTCTTCTAAAATTATAGAAAGACTGAGCATTGAGCTCAGAAATGACCGTTGCGATCAGTAATATAATAAAAGTGGCCTTTTTCATTTTTTGCTATTTCAAGGATCAAGATACTAAATTATCTCAATCTTTTAAAAAGTATAATGAGCACTTGTATAATGAAAAAAGGAGTTCATTTGTTAGCTGAACTCCTTTAAAGTGCACCCGGAAGGATTCGAACCCTCAACCCCCAGAGCCGAAATCTGGTATTCTATCCAGTTGAACTACGGATGCATACTGTTTTTATGCCAGTACTTCTTTTACTTTAGCGGCTGCATCTTTTAATACTATCGCTGAAGTGACTTTAAGTCCTGATTCTTCGATTATCTTAGCGCCTTCCTCGGCATTCGTTCCTTGAAGCCTTACAATAATGGGTATATCAATATTTCCTATTTTCTTGTAAGCTTCTACAACGCCGTTTGCCACACGATCACACCGGACAATTCCGCCGAAAATATTGATCAGAATGGCCTTAACATTAGGGTCTTTAAGAATAATTCTAAACCCGGCTTCCACAGTCTCGGCATTCGCCCCACCACCTACATCCAGAAAGTTAGCAGGCTCTCCACCTGAGAGTTTAATGATATCCATAGTAGCCATAGCCAGGCCGGCTCCATTTACCATGCAGCCCACATTACCATCAAGTTTTACGTAGCTGAGTCCTGACTGACCGGCTTCAATTTCGGCCGGATCTTCTTCTGACAGATCTCTTAATTCAGCCAAATCCTTATGGCGATATATGGCATTATCATCAAGGTTCACTTTTGCATCTACCGCCAGAATTTTATTATCGGATGTTTTTAGCACCGGATTAATCTCAAACATAGAAGAATCCGTGGCCTCGTAAGCTCTGTAAAGCGAAAACACAAACTTTACCATTTCCTTAAAAGCATTTCCTTCGAGACCTAGCGCAAAGGCTATTTTCCTTGCTTGAAAACTCTGAAGTCCTAAGGCAGGGTCAATCCATTCTTTTATAATCTTGTCAGGAGTATTTTCTGCTACCTCTTCGATATCCATTCCGCCTTCAGTGGATGCCATAATAACGTTACAGCCTCTTGCTCTGTCAAGAAGAATACTCAAATAGTATTCCTTGGGCTCAGATTCTCCAGGATAATAAACATCTTCAGCAATTAATACCTTGTTCACCGTTTTTCCCTCTTCACCTGTTTGATGGGTGACTAAAGTACCACCGATGATCGCTTTTACTTTTGCAGGAACTTCTTCTAGAGACTTAGCCAAAACAACTCCGTTTGAGCCGGTCTCGCGTACTTTACCTTTACCTCTTCCACCAGCGTGAATTTGAGCCTTTACCACATACCAACTAGTACCCGTTTCTTTATTTAGCTCTTTAGCTGCGCTTAAGGCCTTATCTGGATTATCCGCTACGATCCCTGATTGCACTTGTACGCCAAAACTTTTGAGAATGTCTTTAGCCTGGTATTCGTGTATATTCATCTGCTCAATTTTTGCACGAAAGTAGGTCATTTCGCTTGATAATTCAAGCCTCTTTTAAGATTAACATGAACGAACATGAGGCATTAAACGGCCCATTGGTTATGTTTGAAAATTCATAAGAAAATGGCTCTGCTCAAGGCAACAGGAATTACAAAAGCGTATAATACCCTTAAGGTTTTAAAGGGCATAGATATAGAAATTCAACCGGAAGAAATTATATCCATTGTGGGGGCTTCAGGTGCGGGAAAAAGCACGCTACTTCATGTTTTGGGCCTACTTGACTCTCCGGATAACGGAATGGTGCAACTCAACGGTACCGATATTCAGAAGCTCGGAGCCATTGACAAAGCGAGGTTCAGGAATAAAGAAATCGGCTTCGTTTTTCAATTTCATAATTTACTGCCTGAATTTACCGCCTTGGAGAATGTATGCATTCCAGGATATATTAAAGGTGATGATAAATTAGAGGTAGAACGTAGAGGGAGGGAAATACTCAAGAATTTAGGTGTTTCTAGCAGAGATCAACATAAACCATCACAGCTCTCAGGAGGAGAGCAACAAAGAGTGGCTGTAGCAAGAGCCTTAATAAATAAACCTGCAATAGTTTTTGCTGATGAACCCAGTGGCAATCTTGATTCCAAGAACGCGAAAAGTCTTCATGATATTTTTTTCTCTTTAAGGGATGCTACCGGTCAAACCTTTGTGATTGTTACGCATAATGATGAGTTGGCTGATATGGCTGATCGTAAATTGATTATAGAAGACGGTCAAATTTTGTCTAAGCCTCGCTGACCTTTCTAATCATAATCTTGATATGTTTTTCTGCGCCTATTAGATCATTATATACCGCAGCAATTTTCTTTTCCGCATCAATAAGGTAGGTAATTCGCTTAGCAATATTTAATACCGGTATATGGGCTTTATATGCCTTGCATACTTTACCGCTGGCATCTGAGAGTAATTCAAAGGGTAGATTATGTTTTTCCTTAAATTTTTTATGTTTAGATAGGGTATCCGTACTTATACCAACTACCTGTATATCAAGGTTTTTAAAGAACTCAAAATTATCTCTGAAAGAACAGGCTTCTTTTGTACATCCCGGTGTAAAGTCTTTAGGGTAAAAGAACAAAACAAGAGGTGCATTCAAACTCTCCAGATTAAAACGATCTTTATTCGTTGAAGCAAGATTAAAGTTTGGCGCTGTTTCACCGACTTTTAGAGGCATAATTAGCTGACTTTACGAGAAGTAACAGCAGATGTCATTAAAAGGTTAAACTAAAACCGCGGAATCACTTTGTGCTACTTCTACCTTACCATTTTCGTTGATTTGCTTCAGGTACACTTTTTCTACCTCATTAATTCTGATAGGATCGTATTTAGCGGCAACTTTTATATAATTTCTTGTGAACCCCAGCATTTTTCCGTCTTCCTGATCATCCTCCCAGAGTACGTAATCCTCAACATTCAAATTTTCTTCATAGAATCGTCGCCTTTTCTTTTCGCTTAAAGAGCGCAGCATTTTAGAACGTTCGTTTCTGACTTTTAGGGGCACGGGGTCTGGCATATCGGCTGCCGGTGTATTCACACGTTCTGAATAAGTAAAAACGTGCAAGTAAGATATATTCAGTTCGTTTAAAAAAGTATAGGTCTCAAGAAAATCGTCTTCAGTTTCACCTGGAAATCCAACAATTACATCTACACCAATGCAGCAGTCAGGCATCAACGTTTTTATCGTGTTTACACGATTTACGTATAGTTCTCGCAAATACCTTCTTTTCATGCGTTTTAAAATGCGATTAGATCCGGACTGCAGTGGAATATGGAAATGCGGCACAAATTTGTTGGATCTACTTACAAATTCGATGATTTCATCCGTAAGTAAGTTGGGTTCTATGGATGAGATTCTAAACCGTTCTACAGGTACATTTCTTTCAAGTTCTTTGACTAAATCAATAAATCTATCTTCACGCTTTCCATTTCTTATGCCGAAGTCTCCAGTGTTTACACCTGTTAGCACTATTTCCTTTATACCTTCTTGAGCGATATGTTTTGCCGATGTCACAATGTTTTCTATCGTATCACTTCTGCTCTTGCCACGTGCTAAAGGGATGGTGCAAAATGTACAACTGTAGTTGCAACCGTCCTGAACCTTTAGGAACGTACGTGTACGATCATTGATAGAGTATGCCGTGTTATATGATGTAGCTTCTTCTATTTCGGAAGCCAGCACTTTAGGTTTCTCCGGTCTTACGAATTCATCCAGCAGCTCTACAAGCCTGAATTTCTCTGCTGCGCCCAATACGGCATCTACACCGGGTATTTCAGATATTTCTCTGGGTTTGAGTTGCGCATAACATCCGATAATTGCTACGTATGCTTCAGGGGATATCTTTCGGGCCTCTTTTACTACCTTACGACATTTCTTATCGGCATTCTCTGTAACGGAGCAGGTGTTGATTATAAAAATGTCTGGTGATTCATTAAACTCTGTTTTTTTATAACCTTTTTCTTCGAACTTTCGAGAGATAGCGGAAGTCTCGGAGTAATTGAGCTTGCAGCCAAGTGTATAGAAAGCAACCTTTTTCATAAAGAATGCAAAGGTAACTTATGTTATATAATTTAAAAACGAGGTCTATATCAACCTGCGGTAGTAATTAATCTGACCAAGGTGGTAATTTAAGTGGGAGTGAAGGTGTATCAGAAAAAAACCTGTAGCAAATGATTTGTTCCAAAGCTGTAAGGGGAAAGTGGCTTTTAGGTCATCATCAGATAAGCTCATAAGCACCTTTGAAACCTCAATTTTGGTTTTAGTTATTTCCGATTTAAGATGGCTTAAGTGTACATTTTTTTTACTGAATTCTCTATCTCGTTGCCTGATATAGCCTGATTTCCCCAAGATATGGCCGATAAAATGAAGAAGATTACCACAAATGTGTAGGCTAAGATTGCCCGCTGAGTTGTTTATTCCTTCAGGTTGAAGCCAAAGTGAATCGTCACTTTTAAATTGGTCCAATTCTTTGATTAACCTGTCCAAGTCCCTTTCAAAAAGCTCAGTCAACCACTTTTGTTGATTTTCAGCCATTTTCAGAGGTTTAAATCGGCTTTAATGGCCTCGATCAGTTGATCCAGTTCTTCTGATACTTTTTTATGGTTTTCCTTATTTTCCAGGGCTTTATTCACGCTCACATAAAACTTAATTTTAGGTTCCGTTCCGGATGGGCGCGCAGATATCTTATATCCTGCTTCGGTGAAGAATTGCAAAACATTGGACTTATCATAGTCAATGGATACTTCCTCACCCGTGATTAAATTTTTAGAAGTACCTAATTGATAATCAATCAACTTTACCACTTTTGATCCTGCAAAAGTTTTTGGAGGGTCTGCTCTGAAGTCCGCCATCATCTGAATGATTTCTTCAGCGCCCGATTTTCCTTTTTTAGTTAAAGAAACCAGCGCCTCTTTATAAAAACCGAAGCGAACGTACATTTCTATGAGCATTTCATAAAGGCTTTGGCCTTTACTCTTCGCATAGGCGCACATTTCAGCAATCATGGCGCTGGAAGCAACGGCATCTTTATCCCTTACGAAATCGCTGATCATATACCCATAGCTTTCCTCTCCACCGGCGATGTACTGCTTTTCACCCTCAAATGATTTTATTAAAGATGCTATGTATTTAAAACCGGTTAAAGTATCGAAATACTCAACACCGTAGCTGTCGGCTATTTCGGATATAAGATCGGTAGTCACAATGGTCTTTACCACAAATTCATTACCCTTAAACTGGCCTCTTTCTTGCCAGCGTTCCAGGATATAATAAATCAAAAGGCTCCCGGTCTGGTTGCCGTTGAGCAACTCAAATTCACCGTCATTATTTTTCACTGCAATGCCAACACGATCAGCGTCGGGGTCAGTAGCGAGTACGAGGTCTGCATCAATTTCAGTTGCTTCCTTGAGGGCAATTGACAACGCTTCTTTTTCTTCAGGGTTAGGGTAAACCACTGTGGGAAAATTACCATCCGGAGTGGATTGACTTTCTACAACCGTTACATTAGTGAAACCGTAGTTTTTCAAACTTGGCGGTACAAGTGTAACACCAGTACCATGAATTGGTGAGAATACAATCTTAAGATCATGGTGTTTCTCGACCGCCTCTTGCGACAAAGCAAGTTTTTTGATCTCTGTTAAATATACCTCATCTATTTCACTGCCTATAGACTGAATAAGAGAGGTATTCCCATCAAATTTCACTTGGTCTATACCTTCTACCTTGTTGACTTCTTCAATTACATTCTTATCATGCGGCGGAACCAACTGAGCGCCGTCATTCCAATATGCTTTGTAACCGTTATATTCCTTCGGGTTATGAGAAGCTGTAAGCACAACACCACTGTGACAGCCCAGATGTCGAATAGCAAAAGATAACTCCGGGGTGGGCCTAAGATCTTCGAAAAGGTGAACGGTAATACCATTAGAAGAAAAAACATCTGCCGTAACTTCTGCAAAATAGCGGCTGTTATTCCTGCTGTCATGCGCTATAGCCACTTTCACATCTTGACCGGTAAAAGACTTTAGAAGATAATTAGCCAGACCCTGGGTGGCCATTCCTACTGTGTATTTGTTCATGCGGTTTGACCCGATTCCCATAATGCCTCGAAGCCCACCGGTGCCGAACTCAAGATTCTTGTAGAAAGCATCCGTCAGCGCTTCCTCGTTTTGCATGAGTTCTTTAATCTCACTTTTAGAAACTTCGTCTATATCACTGTTGAGCCATACATTGGCCTTATCAAGTATTTCCTGATTCATTGTCTCGTCTATAAATTACCTCTTAATTCTTGTTCCCTTTCTATGGCCTCAAATAAAGCCTTGAAATTGCCTTTTCCAAATGATTTAGCCCCTTTTCTTTGGATTATTTCGTAGAAAACAGTCGGACGATCCTGCACTGGTTTTGTGAATATTTGAAGCAAGTAACCTTCGTCATCACGATCAACAAGTATATTAAGGTCTTTTAGTGGTTGGATATCCTCATCAATTTCACCAACCCGGCTCAATAGGTCGTCATAATAATTGTCCGGTACATGTAAAAATTCAACGCCGCGTTTTCGAAGTTCTGAAACAGTGTGCAAAATGTTATCTGTAGCTATGGCAATATGTTGGACCCCGGCTCCCTGGTAAAAATCGATATACTCTTCTATTTGAGACTTCTTTTTACCTTCGGCGGGTTCATTAATTGGGAACTTAATGTATCCATTTCCATTGGATACCACCTTTGACATTAAAGCTGTATAATCAGTAGAAATATCATTGTCATCAAAAGTAATGAGTAGGTTAAAACCCATTACTTTTTCATAAAACTCTACCCAGGTGTTCATTTCACCCCATTCTACATTACCAACACAATGATCTACATACTTGAGCCCAATAGGTTTTACGTCTGCCACACCTCTTTTTTCTTCAAAACCAGGCAGAAATATACCCCTGTAGTTCTTCCGTTCAACAAAAGTGTGGATAGTTTCCCCATAGGTTTGAATAGAAGCAGTTACAACCGACCCATTATCGTCCGATAGCGCTTCAGGAGCGCTTACAGCTTTGGCGCCTCTTTTTGTGGTCTCTTCAAAAGATTTTGCTGCGTCATCAACCCATAGCGCCAGTACCTTAACCCCATCTCCATGCTTTTTTACATGTTCGTTAATAGGTGATTGCGGATATAACCCTGTAGTGAGTACAAGTCTTATTTTATCTTGTTTTAAAACATAGCTCGCCCGATCTCTAACACCGGTTTCAGGGCCCGCATAAGCGATGAGTTCATAACCGAATGCATATTGATAGTAAAGTGCAGATTGCCTGGCATTGCCCACGTAGAACTCTATGAAATCAGTTCCATTTATTGGCAGAAAATCTTCTGACATAGTTTAGTCGTTTGAATGGTAAAATTATTCATTCGGTAGGCCAATTGAAATAAAAATGACTACTGTGTTTCAATTGACTAAAATATTTTAGATAATAGCCAACCGTTTCATTTAAAGACTCCCCGTAAACTAAATATGATAAACAATATTAAACTGGATGATGAATTAAGGAATTTGATTGATAAGAAATCAACATTGAATGGATTGCGCTACGATAGTAATGAATACGATCATTTAGAGGAGGAGGTACATGCTTTAGAAGATGCTTTTCTTTCGAATTACGGAACTTATTTAGAGGAAGCTTTTCACGAAGTACATGATGAATACTGTCCGGATAATGATGTTTTATTACCGATTGCATATATACCTAACCTTGTGATCAAACCTGATCAGGAAACCTACGAGGCGGCCAAAGGCCAGGGAGTGTATATAGAGGCAGATGATTTTGATACGCCGGAAACCAAACTCGTTCTGCTGCCAGGCCCTACACGCATTGAGCTACTCATAGGCAGCGATCGAAAGGAAGTGGTCTGGAGTGCAGATAAATGAAGCTTAGAAGCCTAGTTTGGATTTGACTTTAGCTAATACCTTTTGTGCAATCTTCCTGGCTTGCTCTTCTCCAGCCAGAAGTCGTGAATTAATCTCTTCAGGGTGATCCATTAACCGGTTAAAAGCTTCCCGCTCTGTACCGTACTTATTGAGTATTAGCTCAAATAATGCCTGTTTTGCATGTCCATATCCATAATTACCGCCTAAGTAGTTTGATCGCATTTCTTCTACTTGTGTTGTATTACCAAGAAGCTTGAAGAGGGCAAAGACATGACACGTATCAGGGTTTTTTGGCTCTTCCAGAGGTGTGCTGTCCGTTACTATGGACATTACCTGCTTTCTTAGCTGTTTATCCGGCAGGAATATATCAATTATGTTGCCATAGGACTTACTCATTTTGTGTCCGTCAGTACCTGGAATGGTCATTACTGAATCATCAATTTTTGCTTCAGGTATGACAAATGTTTCACCATAGAGATGGTTAAAGCCACTTGCGATATCGCGGGTCATTTCCAGATGCTGCTTTTGATCTTTTCCTACAGGAACAATATCCGCATCATAAAGTATAATATCAGAAGCCATTAAAACCGGATAAGTAAATAAGCCTGCATTAACATCTGAAAGTCGCTCAGCCTTATCTTTAAAAGAATGGGCGTTAGCTAACATGGGAAAGGGGGTGAAACAATTTAAATACCATGTTAATTCAGTAACTTCCGGTATCCGGGATTGTCTGTAGAATAAGTTTTTTTCTGTATCAAAGCCAAATGCCAACCAAGCCGCAGCAGTGGCGTTTACATTATTTATTCTTGTTTCTGCTTCTTTAATGGTAGTTAACGAATGCAGATCAGCAATAAAGAACAATGCATCATTTTTACTGTTGTGTGAGAGCTCGATAGCAGGGATTATTGCACCCAACAAATTACCTAAATGTGGTCTTCCACTGCTTTGTATCCCCGTCAATATCCTGGCCATATCTCTTGATTTTCGGCAAATATAAGATTCGTCATGAGAACCTCACATTTTGATAAATGTACCGGCGCCATATTATATAATCATTTGTTAACGTAAGGCCCGGACTTTCCAGTGTTACGACTAAGCTTTACTTTTGGAGTATGAAAATTTGGAATATTCTCACCTCGCTTTTTGTCTTCCTATCATATGGAGTTAACGGTCAACTGTCAGAAACTTTAATGTTCAGTGAGAAAAACTATGACTTTGGACAGATAATAGAGTCTGATGGTCCTGTTACTCACGAATTCAGCTTCATAAATAATGGGGCCGATACCATTCAAATAACAAATGTTAAGGCCTCTTGTGGCTGCACTACACCTGCATGGACAAAGGAACCTGTCGCTCCGGGGCAGTCAGGCTTCATTCAGGCACAGTATAATCCCAAAAACAGGCCCGGTTCTTTTAACAAAAGTTTGACGGTTACTCTTAATTCGTCGGCAGAGTTATTGAGGTTATTCATAAAGGGATATGTAGAGCCAAAACCAAAAAGTATTGAAGATGAACTCCCTACGCTCTTGGGGGGGCTTAGAATGAAGTACAGAGCATTTAATTTTGGAAAGATTAAAGTTACAAATGAGCCTGTTGTCAAAGAGTTTCAGGTAGCTAATGTAACAGACTCGGTCATTATATTTTCTGATTCCATTGCTAAGCCCAATCACATAAACGTGGAGTTTGAACCACAACTTCTACGAGCAAAACAGCGCGGTAAAATCAGACTTATTTATAATCCATCAGAGTTAAATGATCTGGGCTTTAGAAATGATAATGTTACATTGTATACAAGTGAAGAGGATGAGAAATCGATAAAGAGTATATCTGTTTACGCCACACTGGAAGAGTACTTTCCGCCCATGACATCTGAAGAGCTGGAAATGGCCCCTAAGCTTACAATAGAAAACGCCCTCTATGACTTTGGAAAGCTAGAAAGTAACAAGAAATTAACCACAGAATTTGTGCTGAGCAATCACGGTAAAAAGCCGTTGGAAATTAGGAGTGTCAAGCCTAACTGCTCCTGTATCTCTGCCGAGCTTGTAGACGAGACCATTCCAGTAGGCGGTAATACCAGGCTGAAGGTAAGTTTTAACACTGCAGGAAGAAGGGGAAATCAGCAGAAGTCGGTAGCTATTTTTAGCAATGATCCTAATGCCAGCGCACAGCGCGTAACAGTGAAGGCTTATATTTCTACGGATTCAAATCGCTAAAGCAACAGGAAGTTAGAGAGCATTTTCAAATTTTCTTCGCTATCCCACTGTCGCGCATTAGTTTCTTTAAACACGAGTTTTCCGCTTTTATCGAAAACAAAAGTAGTAGGCAGTGCCACTATCCCCAGTTCGGCCAATGAAGTCCTTTGTTGAACAAAATCCAGGTTAAACTCATACTTATTGCCGAATTCCCGGATTTTGCTTGTGTTCTCCTCTGTAGCCAATAGAAATACAATATCATCATTTTTGAAATGGTTAGTGGCGTTTTCAATGGAAGGCATCTCCTTAATGCACGGGCCACACCATGTTGCCCACAAGTTGAGAAAAACGACTTTATCTTCGTAAGCTCTCCAGTGAATAGGATTGTTATCGGCCGTGACCAGGTCAATTTGATCTAAGGTTTTAATGTCAATAATAGTTTCTGCATTAATCTCTCTGGTCTTTTCTTTGCCGCATCCTAACCCAACGGCACAGATCAATAGTATCAAACCTAATTTCTTCATTCGCCAATTTTCTACAAAGATGTAATTTTAGTCACAGTTAATGTATTCACTAATGCCTACAATTGTAATGTCCCATGGTAAAACGTAGAGATTTTATAAGATCTTCAGTATTAGCTTCTGCTGCGTCTTTAATAGGATTCAAAATTGCGCATGCCGCAAAAATGCCTTATGGCTATGTTCCGGTACTTAGTCAACAAGATATTCCTTTTAGTAAACATCAGGATATGGTGGTGTTAAATGATCGACCGTGGAACATAGAAGCGATGGCTCATTTACTTGATGACCGTGTAACTCCCGAAAACAAAATGTTCGTTCGTAATAACGGTATCATCCCTAAAAATATGGATGTTAATACATGGGAGCTCGTGATAGACGGCGAATCAGCTTTGACTCAGAAAAAATATAGATTAGATGATCTGAAATCAAAGTTTAAATCTTATACCTACCAACTCACGCTGGAATGTGGTGGTAATGGCAGGAGTGAATTCAACCCACCGGCGAAAGGCAATCAATGGACTGTTGGAGCAGTATCTTGTGCCGAATGGACCGGTGTCAGGTTGAAAGATGTATTAAACGATGTTGGTATTAAGGACAGCGCTATTTATGTAGGCTACTATGGTAGCGATACGCATTTGAGTGGAGATTCTTCAAAGGATGCCATTTCAAGAGGAATACCTTTGTCAAAGGCTATGATGGAAGAAACGCTTTTGGCTTATAAAATGAATGGAGAAGATATTCCATTGGCGCATGGATTTCCTGTCAGGCTTGTCGCGGGCGGATGGCCTGCTTCTGCATCAGGAAAATGGATCAACAGGCTTTCCATTCGTAATAAAATCCATGATGGAGAAAAAATGGGGGGGAGTAGTTACCGTATTCCTTGCGAGTCTGTTGCCCCGGGCACAGAGGTAGACGATGATGATATGTGCATAATAGAGTCTATGCCTGTAAAATCCCTGATTACCTATCCCAGATCAGGTGCGCTAGTGAGGAGAAATCAAAAATTCGAAGTAAGGGGGCACGCGTGGGCCGGAGAGAAAGAAGTAAGAACCGTAGATTATTCGGTTGATTTTGGCGCTACCTGGCAGGCCTGCACTCTTGAAAAACCAAAAAACCGACTGGCCTGGCAGCATTGGAAAACTACGGTTAACCTAAGTAAAACAGGCTATTATGAACTATGGGTTAGGGCCACCGATGATCAAGGTATGATGCAACCTATGGTAGTACCGGGCTGGAACCCTAAAGGCTATTTGAACAACGCCTGCCACAGAATAGCGATAAAAAGTGTTTG
>JBCDHA010000050.1:0-12368 GCA_038750705.1 Bacteroidota bacterium | reverse complement strand
GTAGTAATAAATGAGGCTTTATCCAAACAGCGGCTTAAAGCGTTATTAGCGCTATCCAAAAAGTCTTTCGGCGACATGTCGTGCTGGGTAAGGCTGTAAAATACCCCTTTCATTTGCGACATGTGAAAGGCTGCTGATGTTCCTTTACCTGAAACATCACTAATTATCATAGCCACCTTATGATCGTTTATTCTGTAGGTATCATAATAATCTCCCCCCACTTCGTCGGCTGCTTCTGAAAATGCCGCTGCGGAGTAGTCATTATCCTGAACGATCTCATCGGGAAGCAAGCTACTTTGAACATTCTTGGCAATCTTAAGCTCCTCTTTGTATCGCTCGTTTTGTAACGCCTCGGTAAGCAGCCTAAAATTCTCTATTGAAATACCCGCCTGGTTGGAAAAAGTGCCGATGATTTTGGAATTCTCTTTATTGAACCCTTCACTTACATCTTTTAAGAGTACAATTGTAGCCTCTTGTTGTCCCTTAACCTTAATTGGAAAAGCTATCATAGAACGATAAGGAGACCCCTTTAAGGTAGCAAGGTACTTATTTAGATTCTTCGTTTTATCGCTGCCCTGATCCAGTATGCCTTTGATTTTATTGGCTTTGAGATGGTTTTTAATTTTTATGATTCCCTCTACATCGATCTTATGCGTATAATATTTATGCCCGTCCTTTTCATTATCTACTTCTATCCAGGCGGCATCCGCAAAAACTGTATTTACCGAACTCTCAATCAGGATTTCGTAAACCCGCTCCTCATTTTGCTCTGTTTGAATGGACTGGCTAAGTTTTTGAAAACTCACTACCTCTTCCAGCTTTTGCTCGAATACGGAAGATGTAGGCAGGTTAAAAAGGAGAACTAACAACGAAAACAGGGCATAAATAAATATGAAAGAGACTAAAGCAATAATGAAGATATTCTCTCGAATATCAAGAAACGAGTCTGTCTTATCTGCTATTTCTGACGATGCACTTATCAGCGTAAATGAGAAATAACCCAGGTAGAACATGGCAAGCGCTATGAGTAAAATACTCTTCCACTTCTGTTTAAAATTCAAATAGGCTACCCATTTCATATTAACAGAAAGAACCAGCCCCACTAAGATCAAAATGATCAAATAGACATCTTCAAAGTTTTCAACAATGGTAATTGGCAACGAATTCATCACCAGTCCCACGAGTAGGGCATACTCAAAAACTTTCCATGCCGTAAGAAGAAACCTGGATTTCTGATAGAGTATTAGTCGTTTCCAAACTATAAAGGTTGAAATAAGGAATGCCGCTACAAGTCCGAAATTAGACAGATAAATGAAGTCTAGAAAAACCACATTTTCTGCCAATTTAGTATTCCCCAACATGTTCATAACAAGTTGAAAAAACAGGGAAACAATGGTGGCAATTAAGCCCGTGACGAAAACTTTCCAGAGTAGATCAACAAAGTTAATACTCTCGGCTCGTTCAATTCTGTATTTATAAAAAGTGAAAAGGGCTAAAATGAACACACTCATGAGAATGGGCGGCACCTCATCTCCAACACTTTGTTGCAGCCCACTGTTCTTACTGAAAAGAATGGAAAGTGCGGTTAGCAACATTCCTATCCAGGAGCCTGCGGCTAATAATGCACTAAACCTTATGATTGCCTTGCTACTCAATTAATTTTAAGTCCAAGGGTAAATATAAAGATTCAAAATCAATAAATAGAAGTAAACAGGTAAGCGGCAAATATTGCTATCTACTGTAGTTTGGAGCCTCCCGGGTAATGAAAACATCATGAGGATGACTTTCCTGAACTCCTGCCGACGATATTTTAACGAATTTAGCTCCCTGTAGTTTAAGTATGTCAGCAGCGCCGCAATAGCCCATACCTGCCTTCAAGCCTCCCACTAACTGATACAGCACCTCAGAGACTAGTCCTTTATAGTTTACACGCCCAACAATACCTTCCGGTACCAGTTTTTTAATGTCGTCCTCTGCATCCTGAAAATAGCGATCTTTGGAACCGTCCTCCATAGCTTCAAGTGACCCCATACCTCTGTAGGATTTAAACTTACGGCCTTCATAAATTATTACTTCTCCGGGGGCCTCTTCAGTTCCTGCCAAAAGAGAACCAATCATAACGCTACTAGCACCAGCCACAATAGCTTTGACAACATCACCCGAAAAACGAATGCCTCCATCTGCAATAACAGGAACATCAGAGCCTTTTATGGCTTTAGCAGATTCATATACAGCGGAGAGCTGCGGTACGCCTACACCCGCGATAATACGAGTGGTGCATATACTACCTGGCCCAACTCCTACTTTAATTGCATCTGCACCTGCTTCTACAAGCGCTTTAGCGGCTTCTGCCGTAGCTATATTACCCACTATAACATCTAAATCAGGATGTTTTGCTTTTACTTGCTTACAAGTATCAATCACTCCCTTTGAATGACCGTGGGCAGTGTCAATACTTATAACATCTACTCCCGCCTTTTTAAGGAGCTCAATTCTTTCTAAAATATCCGGGGTAACTCCCACTGCTGCACCTACGCGAAGGCGCCCGTAGTCGTCTTTGCAGGCATTTGGCTTATTGCGCTTCTTAAGTATATCCTTATATGTAATGAGGCCCATTAATGTGCCTGCGTTATTTACAATGGGTAACTTCTCAATCTTATATTCCTGAAGTATATCTTCAGCTTTTTCAAGGTCTACATCCTCTGTGGCGGTAATCAGGTTCTCCGTTGTCATCACATCCTTGATAGGTGTTGACATATTTTTTTGAAATCTCAGATCCCTGTTGGTTATAATTCCAATTAGCTTATTGTGCTCATCTACCACAGGAATACCACCAATTTTGTACTCGCGCATAATATTCTCCGCGTCCTGTACATTGGAATCTACATGAAGGGTGATAGGGTCCAAAATCATTCCACTTTGACTCCGCTTAACCTTACGGACCTGTTGAGCTTGCTGCTCCTTGGTCATGTTTTTATGAATAAAGCCCAGTCCCCCCTCCAAAGCTATGGCGATTGCCAGATCAGACTCAGTAACCGTGTCCATAGCCGCTGAAACCAGTGGTATATTAAGCCGAATATTTCGGGTTAACCGAGTAGAGGTGTCCGTATCGCGTGGAAGTATTTCAGAATAACCCGGCAGTAAAAGCACATCATCATAGGTGAGCGCTTCATAGAGAAATTTGGAAGTATCTAAAGACATGGCAAATAAGCGTTACTGTTATTTGCCGAGCAAAGCTAAATATACAGGTTGATATAAAAAATACTGGTGTCCGACTAAATTTTTAGAACAAGAGAAAAGTGCCTTTAAAGCTTCCGGGAAAAGATTTTTCTTCACAGCTAAAAACTACCCACCCGCCATTTAACGGCAGTAACTAAGAATTACCTTTTAGGGAAAGAGGGTTACTCACCGAAAATACTTTGATAGCTACCACCAGCACTGAAAGTACAACCCATGACCCCGGCGCTACCCTTGGCTCCTAAAAGGAAAACCAGCCGCGTGACAGAAAATGGGAGGCATCCCTTTAGGAATTTCAAAGGTGTTTTAGCGAAAAATTCCGAATCAAAAAATCTTTTCTCGAATGTCAGTATAAAAAAACATATTGGATGAAACTATTAGCAGTAATTGAATGCCTATCACCTAAATTTAACTCATGCAACTGACCTCTTTCGCCGTAATCATTATCTTAGGACTATTCGTATCGCCAGTTCAAAACGATGCATATGAAAAAGGTAAAGCCTCTTATTACGCTGATAAGTTTAAGGGGAAACCTACCGCAAGTGGGGCAAAATATATGCCCAATAAGTTAACAGCGGCACACAAAAAGTTACCTTTTGGCACCGTAGTAAAAGTAACTAACCTTAAAAACGGCAAATCAGTAAAGGTGACTATAAATGATCGCGGCCCATTTGTTAAAGGAAGAATAATCGATCTTTCAAAAGCTGCAGCCAAGAAAATTGACCTCATTAAGGACGGAGTTGTTGATGTGGAAATAAGAGTTTTGCAGCAATGATATGAGACACTATTTATTCATTCTTTTATTTTTATTATGCCTAACATCCAATGCTCAGCATTTTAAGACTGGGCTAAAAAATATACAATACCAATCAGAATTTGAACGCCAGCAATTCGAAAGGTTTTTTGTCCATAATGAAACTAACTATCTGGAGCTTTTAGTGGCCAGTGATCCCAATGGTAACATTTCGATATCTACACAACTTCAAGAAAAACTAGATAACACTTTAGGTGAAAGTTATGCCGCCAAACTTAGTAAGAAGTCGGCTTCAAAAAAGGTGAAAAGCATTTATGAAACTATACATAGAGAGTTTTTAGATAAATATGTAGCAGAGAATTTCTTTGCGAGCGTTGTAAAAACCGGTAGTTATAATTGTGTAACTGCCACGGCTCTATACGCACTGGCATTTGAAAAACTGGGTATTCCCTATTCCATACAAGAAAAACCGACACATGTTTACGCATTGGCCTACCCGGGTTCAGAACAAATTGTGGTAGAATCCACAGACCCAATAGGCGGCTTTCTAGCTTTCAATGAACGCCATAAATCTGCTTTTATACAGCAAATGGTTGAAGCCAAGCTAATAGGATCAAAAGAGCGGAACACAAAATCACTTCAGTCACTTTTTGATGAATATTACTTCCAAGGTGCCGATGTGAATATTTTACAACTCGTGGGTATTCAATATATGAACCAGGGGATTTATGATCTAAATACCGGCAACACGCTTCAGGCTATCAATGATTTTGAAAAAGCGTACCTGTTTTATCCAAGCGAAAAGATAGGTTACACTTTATTGGTTGCTTACCTGCAATATCTGGCGAACAGCCACTTTACAAAGCCCAGAGATGCCGTTATTTTGGCGAGACTAGACCACTACCGGAAGTTCGGAATATCTACTGAGATCATTTTAAATGAGTTTCAGCGTGCTATGAACATGCTGCTCATTGAGAACTCAAATACTGAAGGAGCAGAATCATTCTATCAAAAGGTTATGGAAAATACGTCAAATGATTCCCTAAATAGTGAGCTCTCCCATCGTTATTATTACGAGAGGGCGCGCATACTGTATAACCGAGGAGACTATTCAAAAAGTCTGAGCTTTAGTTCTGAGGCAGTCGCGCTTAAGCCTAAAAATCAAAATACCGAAAGCCTTTTTATCTCGGCAATTTCAAATAAGCATCGATCAACCAGCAACTTTAAAACCATTCAAAAAGAATTGGAGGGGTATGCACAGAAATATGAACAATTAATGAATAATAAGCTTTTTGCTGGCATGCTGGCCAATACATATTTAATGCTATTTGCTCAGTCATATGACTTCAGAAGAATCAAGGAAGGTGAGCAGTATCATGAAATGTTCAAAAGTTTATATGAACAAGATATGAACATTGATCAGAATAACGTAGGCAGGGCCTATTCAATAGCCGCTGTGTATTACTTTAGACTTGGAAACAAGAAAAAAGCGCTGTCATTTCTTAACGAAGGGTTGGCAATCGCTCCTGGCAACTATGAACTGCAGACCAGGCATCGCATGATCCGTTAGTCTTAGATTCCCCGGTTTTCAAGTGCCAAATTCAGCTTTTTCTGTGTAATATAGGGGTTTCCCAATTTTGTTTTCCCTTTTGCTATTATATTGAACTCTTTCATAATAAACGAACCGGGAGGTAACTCTAAAGTAATTTCTGCCATTCCAGGCCTTGGAGAATAGAAGTTGTCTAACTCATTAAGCATACATCCGTTTTCATCTAAGGTACCTTCGTAAAACGTTACATTTTGCATACGTTCAGACATGCTGAATTTCAAAGTGTATTTGTTGCTTCTCAGCAGTTGGTCATCACGCGTTACTTCTATTGTTGGATATTGCTTTTTTCTTTTCCCGTTTAGCAGGTATTCAATCATACCCTGGCATGGCTCACCATAATGGTACGGTACTTCTGCCATAAGATTGCCATCTTCTCTATATTTCATTCTAAACCCCTGAATGTATCCATTTTCGTAAGGCGTATGTTGATATAGCTTGCCATTTTTATAATATGTTTTGGCGGCGCCATCCTTTACGTTATTAACATAGTTAATTTCCTGATGGAGGCCTCCGTTTTGATAATAGCGCTTGGCTAAACCATGGCGTTTGCCATTTTTATACTCTATTTCTGACTTAACCGCACCACCTGGGTAATATTGTGTTATCAGTCCGTCTTTAAAGTGTTTTGTTTTTTCCTGTCTGTTTTCTACCGGAAGTTCACAACTGAATACTAAAAGAAGCACACAAAAGTATTGCCTGTACATAGCACTAAAAACAATGGCTGATAAATTCTTCACAATCAAAGATAGGAATCTTACTAAAATAGAAATCTTGCTTATTCTGCGTAACAAGCACATCACAACCGACTCCAAGGGCGGCATAATATTGTAAGCCCATCCTCAAAATCTTTAACCCTAACATCGGAAAGGGCTTTCCTACTCATAGGCTCATCCAATGAGCAAATTTGAATATAGCTTGCAAGCATTTGAATTTTTTTCTTAGCCAGGCTCTCACCGCTCTTTTTTGAAGCAAAGTGAAAAGCTATGGCAAGGCATAAGGGTGAGGTGTATAGCTGGAATCCATTGCTATCCTCTAAACTTAAAATGCGTGACGAAAAAGTGGAAACCGGATATTCTTTATTCAGTACAGATACGATAACATTAGCATCTAAAAAAAGCTTCATTTTTTATTCTCATAAAACTCTTTTTTAAGATCTTTTCTGGGCTTTCTTTTATACTCGGCTTTCCCCTCCGCCACTTGCATTACCCAATCTGATACAGGAAGATCTTCAAGGCTCTGATAGCTCTCGCTAGTTATTTTATTGTAAAGGAACTCCGTAAGCCTGGACAAGCTAATGTTCTGGGAAGCAGCAAACTTCTTTGCCCTCCGGATCACATCCTGATTGAAGTGAAGTGTAACTTTAGCATCCATTGTCAAACTCATGTTTACTATACGTTAAATTAAAAAAAATATCACGTGTAATTTAAAGCTCCAGCCTGTTATTTTAAACCCGCGTGCAAATAGAATATATTTGCGCCCGCTTATGAATGAAAGTATAAAATACTTGCTCAATATAGATTTGCTCGAAGCCTCAGGCCTGGTTTTCGGACTATTAGCAGTGTATTTCCTCATTAAGGAAAATATTCTTACCTGGCCTGCTGGCATTGCCTATGTATTGGTATCATTCGTGATTTTTGGAAGAGAAAAGTTATATGGAGATTTCGCTCTGCACATAGTCTTTCTTATACTCAATGCATATGGCTGGTGGTTCTGGGTTAAAGATTCGGGAAGCAAAGAATCCGATTTGCCTATTACTACCTACCCGGTAGGTACGCAGGTTGTACTCTGGGTTGGTTCCATACTATGTATTTTTGTTACCGGCTATTTTTTAGCTTTTTCAGATGCCTCATTACCTTATTGGGACAGTGCTACTACAATATTGAGCCTGACAGGAATGTGGCTGACAGCCAGAAAGAAAATAGAAAACTGGCATTTTTGGCTGGTCGTGGACATTCTAGCTACGGGTATCTATTATTATAAAGAAATCTATTTCTATGCCGTTTTATACATGATTTATATTGTAATGGCTGTACTTGGTTTTATGGCTTGGAGTAGGACAATGAGGATGCAAACCACATGAAAAAGGTTGTAATTACAGGGCCCGAATGTACAGGTAAGACTTTCCTGGCCAAAGCGCTTGCTGATCATTACAATACCAGTTGGGTGCCTGAATTCGCCAGAGACTTTTTGAATAATCTTGATAGACCCTACGTAGAAGAAGATCTACTCAAAATAGCTAAGGGACAGCTAGACTTAGAGAGCCAATTCGAAAAAAAAGGTGAGCCAATTCTTTTTTATGATACTAGTCTTATAGTGATAAAAGTTTGGCAGCAATACAAATTTGGGAGATGCTACCCTGAGCTGGTTACACAAATGAACCATGGTGAGTATGACCTTCATTTACTCATGAAACCAGACATTCCATGGGTACATGATTGCCAAAGAGAGAACCAGGAAGATCGTGATGAGTTGTTCGAAATCTACAAAGACGAGTTGGATCAAAACAAATTAACTTATATATCTATTTACGGAGATCTTGAAACTCGCATAAAAAGGGCCATTGATGCAGTAGACTCGATATTTAGAAGCCATTAGCAACGAACTGCTCTTCCAAGGTCTGGTGATGAGTTAAGTCCTGCTTAGCAGCTTTCAGGTAAGGGTCTCTCATTATGGTATTAAAATCTTTCCAAAAAGCTGCATTATATGGCATACGATATGAACGTACGTATTTCCGTTTTTCCATTAACTGCTTGTTTCTGATCTTTTTGAAACCATCTTTATAATCACTTACAGAAGTAATTAATACCTGAAGATGACGATAGTAGTTATTCTTGTCTGGATTCAAGATTCTGCCATTGTATTTAAGATTGCTGTAATTGAGTTCCCCACCCCCCTGAGCTCTTAATCTTTCATATGCCAGGCGACTGGATTTCTGTCGATCTCCTCCTAAAACACTAGCATGTGTCGTAAGAAGAAAAGGGTACCACTTGTTCTTATACTTATGGTAATATGTGGATGACTTACTATAAAATGACCCTTCAACCAGGTAACTGGCATTTCCTCTTTTTTCTGCATCGGAGTAAGTTACTTCCTTTGGCTTTCCCGATCTATGTATTTCAATGACGGCATAGTCTCCGCTAGTGATCATCATTCGATTAAATTCATAGCTTTTACTTGTGAACCAACGGTCCTTCTTTGTGTAGAACGAAATACAGTAAACGAGCTGTCCGTTATAGTAGCTCATACTGTCTAGCAAGAAATCAAAATTTTTAAGTATTTGGTCATTAAGATTTGGCATAAATGGGAAATTATATCTCGTATTACGACCATCTATGTAATCACCTCCAAATACGCGTGCCAAATCATTCCCTTTAATTAGTGTATCATAATGGATATCCAATTCATCCATTTCTCGCATGTCACTACTCTTTCGAAGCTCATCGAGTCTGAAGCGCTTATCTTGACCTTTATGATATCCTCTATCATCCATCGTAAACGCAGCCTCAGTCAGGGCCACATATGTATCATCGTTACGCAGTAGTTCCCGGTAGAAACCCTGAAGTTGATACTTATGCTGAGTATAGTTAAACGGAATATTAGCGACAGCCTTCTCTACGATACTTTTTGCATTCTCATCTAATGCCGAGATTTCAATTTCATCTAAGATGAGGTAATGGGGTGCAAGACGGATTTCATAATCCGTTGGCACCTTAATATCTGAAATTTTTACCTTGAAGGTATAATAAGAAATGGCTGATACCTGTAATATGGCATCATTGTACTCATTAGAGAAAAACAAAACGAAAAGACCATTCTCATTGGAAGCAGTTCCAATTTGCGTATCCAGAATCCCAATGTTAGCGTAAGGTATCGGTTGACCCTCATGATCAAGAATTTGCCCCTTGATAATCTGGCTATGAGCAGAACTGCCACACGCCAACAGTAAAAGTAATATTCTAAGGCTAATACTCATAACACCAATATAACTAAATAATTAGTTATATAACTAAAAAAATAAGCCTATGTTCCCACAGGCCTATCATTAATATCTTACTCCTCAGGCATCAAAACAACTTTTATATAGTTATCATCTCTCAAATACGTATCTGCAGCTTTCTTTAAATCATCTGAGTTCAATTTTTCAATTTGTTCTTCATACTCATAGTATCCATCGAGATCACCACTGTTATAATAGTAAGCTCTTAATGAGTTAAGCCAATACCTGTTTTTTTCAAGGTTATCTTTTCGCTCCCTGCGCTGTGTTTCTTTTATCTTTTTCAGATCCTTATCTGAAACACCTTCTTTTTTGATCTTTGCAATTTCATCAAATACAGCTTTAGTAAGTTCATCTACATTTTCAGGACCGCAAGGGAAACTAACTGTGAATGCATAGTTTTCGTAGGGATATTTCGAAACATTGGACCGGGCGCCAACTCCATACACCCCACCCTTTTCTTCACGCAGAATTTCAATGAGTTTGTTAGTAAGAACCGATGACAAAGAAGACAGATAGTAGTTGCTGAGTTTTTCATACTTCTTCTCTCCGGTAAAGGCAATAGTTACCTGGCTCTTCTGATCAGTACCCTTATTAACAGTTTTCTCCACCACACCTTTTGGCGGCCTTACGCCAAGATCTTTCCAAATCTCATTGGAATCAGAGCCAGGCAGGCTTCCTAAATAGGTTTCCAGCAGGGGAATTAATTCGCCCTCATCAAAGCTGCCCACAAAGAAGAACGTAAAATCTGCCGCATTCGCGAAGCGCTCTTTGTATATGTCGTAAGCTCTATCATAGTTGATCAGATCTAAATCCTCTGCTTTAGGAAACCCTTCAGCCCTCGGGTGGTTATCTGTCAATGTCTTAGTAAGCTGATCGGCATAATAGAACTGAGGATTTGACATGAGATTCTGAAAGAGCATGCTGTTCTTTGACTTAAATGACTCAAAGGACTCATTATCCTTTCTTGGAGCGGTGAAATACAGATGGGTCAATTGAAGCATTGTTTCAATGTCTTCAGGAGAAGTATTGCCGTTTAGACCTTCCGAGAGACCTCCAATAAACGGACTCACACTTACCGTCTTCCCCGAAAGCATCTTTTGAATATCTGTTGTAGAAAATTCCTTTACTCCGGTTTCCCCTATTATGCCGGAGGCATTTCTTGCTGACTGGTCATCTTGCTGTTCATAAAGAGAACTTCCTCCAAAGCTGTAGGCTGTCATTAAGATTTCATCATTTTTAAAATCCGTAGATTTTAATACTACTTTTACTCCGTTAGCCAAAGTCAGTTCTTTGGCCTTTACAGTTTCTAATTCTTTTGTATTCGTTACTCTGCCCGGAGCAGGAGTTTCCTCGATAAAGCTGGATGCCACTACTTTGTCTTCATATGGCGTTATTCTTGCCAATGTGGCCACACGCAGCATTTTTCTAACATCCTCTTCAGTGGGCATTTCCACACCTTCTTTCTGTGGGCCCGTTACTACAATTACACGATTGGATTTGGATACCCATTTTTTACCTAGCGCATTTACTTCTTCAATAG
This sequence comes from Bacteroidota bacterium, assembly GCA_038750705.1. Taxonomy (GTDB): domain Bacteria; phylum Bacteroidota; class Bacteroidia; order Cytophagales; family Cyclobacteriaceae; genus Fulvivirga. The sequence goes on along the minus strand of JBCDHA010000050.1, from coordinate 1,231 downwards.
TAATGGTTGGAAGTACTTTTTTGTAAAAGTCGTACTCAAAAGCTACTCCGGGGATAGGTTCTTTGGAAAGGAAGTTTCTGATATATTCGTCGGCGTAGCGGTTGGATTCAGTCTTATCGGATTCTTTATAAGCTTTCTCCATGCGATTGAGCATAACACTTTTGTAGCGCTCAAATTCACCTTCAGTAAAACCGAATCGCTTAGCGCGTTCATTTTCAACAACAATAGCTTTTAGCCCGTTTTTTATTCCATCCTGACCTACTACAGCAAATGATGAGTAGTTACTTTTGGTTCTTACCATACTCCCGTAGTTCGCGCTGGCAAAAAAGAATGGCGGTTCAGCAGCCTGCTTTAATTCTTCCAGCCGCTGGTTGAGCATGCCAGTGTATAACCGGTATACTACATCCCTGCGGTAGTCGTTGAGTGTTTCGGTGTCCTCATTATCTTGTTTATAAATAAGTTGAATTTGAGTGAATGAAGCCTCTTTATCAGAAACAACGCTTATGAAGGTCTGATCGTGGTCAGGCACTTCATACATTTTACGTTCCTTAGGATTTTTAGGGTTTTTAATCTTACCAAACCGCGCTTTGATCTTTTTCTCTATTTCATCAGGATCTATATCACCAACGGCTATTACTGACATCAAATCCGGTCGATACCAGTCCTTATAAAACTGATGCAGGGTTTCATATTCAAAATTTTCAATAACTTCTTTTTTACCTATCGGAAGTCGCTCCGCATAGCGCGACTCCTTGAACATCACCGGAAACCACTCATCGCGCATACGCTGGTTAGCTCCCTGGCCAAGCCGCCATTCTTCCATAACCACTCCACGCTCCTTGTCTATCTCCTCCTCTGTTAATTCAATATTATGCGCCCAATCTTCTAAGACAGTAAGACCTTTATCCAGGATCTCTTCATCGTCAGATGGAATAGGGAGGATGTACACCGTTTCATCGAAGCTGGTGTAAGCGTTAAGATCAGCCCCGAATTTTACGCCTACCGATTGCAGGTAGCTCACCAATTCATTCTTTTCGAAATTCTTAGTGCCGTTAAAAGCCATATGTTCAAGAAAGTGAGCAAGACCCCGCTGTTCTTCAGTTTCCAGCATAGACCCTGCATTTACCACGAGCCGAAGTTCTACCTTATCTTCAGGCTTTTCATTTTTTCGGATGTAGTAAGTCAACCCATTTTTGAGTTTGCCTATCCGTACATTCGGATCTACCGGAAG
>JBCDHA010000049.1:0-12396 GCA_038750705.1 Bacteroidota bacterium | reverse complement strand
CCTTCTGAACAAAAATCCGAGAACCACATAAGCATATCTCTCCCTGATTGGCAAAAGATGAATGAATAGTGGTGTTTAATGCTAACTCAAAATCACAATCATCGAATATGATGTTAGGGTTCTTGCCGCCCAACTCAAGTGAGAGTTTTTTAAACATAGGCGCCGCAGTGGCCGCCAACTTTTTTCCTGTTTCCGTGCCTCCGGTAAATGAAATGATGGGTACGTCAGGATGCTCAACAATCGCCTGCCCGGCTTTTGCTCCCAACCCGTGCACAATATTGAGAACACCTGGTGGCAAACCCGCTTCAACACATATTTTAGAGAAAAGATAGGCCGTCATCGGCGTGATTTCTGAAGGCTTGGCAACTACTGTATTTCCCGCAGCCAAAGCCGGAGCTATTTTCCATGTGAAGAGATAAAGCGGTAAATTCCATGGCGAGATGCAACCGGCCACACCAACGGGCTTACGAAGGGTGTAGTTAATAGTGCTTTTATCCATTTGATGAAACTCAGAAGCAAACTGTTGTATCGCAGAGGCATAAAATCGCATGTTTGAAGAAGCACGTGGTATATCAACTCTGCTGGCAAGTTTAAGCGGCTTTCCATTATCGACAGACTCCACCTTGGCTAACATTTCATGATCACGATCTATAAGATCTGCAATTTTGGACAGAATTAGTGATCGTTCGATGGCAGTAGTTTCAGACCAGTCTGCGAATGCATTTTTAGCCGCTCCCACCGCTACCTCAATATCATGAGCATCTGAATCAGGGATAAGACTGTAGACTTTACCTTCGGCCGGATTATAATTATCAAGATACTTGCCAGAGGTGGCAGCCTGAAATTGGCCGTTAATATAGTTTTCAATTTTTTTCATGGTGCACTTACCCATCTGATGGCTTAGAGCCATCAGATGGGTAGATTTCGTTAAAAATTTGAACAGAATCCGATTGTTTAATAAACTCATTGGAGTTCGGAGGGATATCCAATAAATCGTATGCTATCACTTTTTCTATGGAAGTATTCGAGTAGACGTTCACGTAACAATTATATGATGAATACTCCCAATCGGACACCCTTTTAACCAGTCCAGCTTTTAGCGGATTTTGATGGATGTAATGAAAACAGATAAAAGGATAGTTTGTATATCTGCTTTCGAGATACTTAGCTTTGGTTTTCTGCTGAAACAATGATCCGGTTCTTGCATACCGTTTGTTTATCGCTTGTGTGTATGATCGAAGGATAATAGCTATACCGTTACTGATCTTTTTACTCTTCAGACCTAACTTATTGGATGACTCAAAGTCATCCAATGAATAAGTGTAATCAACATAAATCAAGAAATGAAAGTGATTTGGCAATAAGCAGTAGGCGACTATACTCACAAGTGGCGAAAGGTGGTTCCTTATCTTACGTAAGAAAAAAGTATAGTTTTCGTTATCATAAAAGATTTTCTGACCATTATTTCCGCGGTTATAGACATGATAAAATCCCCTTTGACTAAAATCCATTTCTCATGATTTAACTTAGTCAACACACTTACAAACAACTCAACCTACCCCCATCAACCGGTAAGTTGATGCCGTTAATATAGCCTGCCGAGGGACTGGCAAGAAAAGCAACGGCATCAGCTATTTCATTGGCGTTAGCAAAACGTGCAGCCGGAATTTCCTTCATCATAGCCTGAGAAACCTGTTCAATTGAAGTGCCCAATTTTTCCGCCTTACTCTTAATAATTGATTCCAGACGTACGGTAGCGGTAGCACCCGGAAGGACATTATTCACGGTAATTCCATATTCCCCAAGTTCATTGGCCAGTGTTTTTGCCCAATTAGCTACTCCTCCTCTTATGGTGTTAGACACACCTAAACCATCGAGAGGTGACTTTACAGATGTGGAAATAATATTGATGATCCGCCCGTACCCTGATGATTTCATCAGGGGGACAAGGGTTTGAGCCATAATTTGATTGCAGATCAAATGCCGGTTAAAAGCAATCCTAAATTCTTCCAAATCTGCATCAATTGCTTTTCCTCCAGGAGGGCCGCCAGTGTTGTTTATCAATATATGCGCACCGGCATTTTCTGAAATGTAGGCTTGCATCTTTTCTTTAAGTTCTTTTGGACTATCAAAATCAGCCTGTATATAGTCATGATTTTGCGCATTAGGGAGTTGCTTCAATACTTCCTTAAGGCGGTCTTCAGAACGAGCAACAAGGGTAATTTTCGCACCCAGGGTTGCTAACTGTACAGCTGAAGCCTTCCCAATCCCTTGGGTGCTTCCGCATACAAAAGCGTGCTTACCTGTTAAATCTAAATCCATAAACCTCTGATCTATTTTGTCTAAATTTAACCAGAATTAGACGAATTAAACTATGGCAATTCAGCGACCTTTTAACCTTCAAAAATGGATAGATGAAAACAGGGACATTTTAAAGCCTCCGGTAGGAAACAAAAACCTGTATGCTGATGCCGGGGATTATATAGTTATGATTGTTGGTGGTCCAAACGCTCGTAAAGATTATCACTACAACGAGACAGAAGAGCTATTTTATCAACTTGAAGGAGATATTATAGTTAAAATTCAGGAAGAAGGTCAGGCCGTGGAAATTCCTGTCAAAGCTGGAGATATGTACCTGCATCCGGCCAAGGTACCACATTCGCCTATACGCCCTGAAGGCAGTGTGGGATTAGTGATCGAGCGCAGGCGGGAAGCAGAACACTTGGACGGACTTCAATGGTACTGTGATAACTGTAACAATATGTTGCATGATACCTATTTCCCACTTACCAATATTGAGCGGGATTTTCTTCCCAGGTTTAAAGAATTTTACGGATCTGAGGATTTAAGAACATGCAAAAAGTGTGGATATGTAATGGAAACTGACCCACGCTTCGTTGATTGATATTCATGCGCTATAAAAATTCGGTCGATTTCGCTGAGGCAATGGATCAAAAAGATCCGCTAAAATCTTACCGCCGACAATTTCATATTCCCAAACACAACGGTAATGACTGCTTATATTTCACAGGTAACTCACTTGGGCTGCAACCTAAAACTGTAAAACAATTTATAGATCAGGAACTATCTGATTGGCAAGAGTTAGCTGTTGAAGGGCATTTCAAAAGTAAAACACGCCCGTGGTTTCACTATCACAAGCACAGTAAGGAAGTATTGGCCAGGTTAGTTGGCGCAAAACCCATGGAGGTAGTGTCAATGAATAACCTAACTTCTAACCTTCACTTCATGATGGTTTCGTTTTATCGACCTGTTAAAAGTAGGTACAAGATATTAATGGAAGGAGGAGCCTTCCCTTCGGACCAGTACGTTGTCGAAAGCCAAATCAACTATCATGGATACGATCCTGAAAAGGCACTGGTGGAACTTCATCCGAGAGAAGGTGAGGACACATTAAGAACAGAGGACATTATTGAGGCTATTAAAGCTGAAAGTGATAGTCTGGCAATGGTCTTGTTGCCGGGAGTGCAGTACTTCACAGGCCAGTGGTTTGATATCGGGCAAATCACCAAAGCAGGACACCAGGCAGGCGCCTATGTGGGTTATGACCTGGCACATGCCATTGGTAATGTGCCTCTTCAACTTCATAATTATAACGTGGATTTTGCAGTTTGGTGTAGTTATAAATATCTGAATTCAGGGCCCGGAGGTGTCAGCGGTATTTTTGTTCATGAAAAACACGGCCATAATACGGATATCCCGAGGTTCGCCGGTTGGTGGGGTCATAATGAGGGTGAGCGTTTCAAAATGCAAAAAGGATTTAAACCCATGCAGGGTGCAGACGGGTGGCAGCTGAGCAACGTAAACGTATTGGGTTCAGCGGCTCATCTGGCTTCATTGGAAATCTTCGGAGAGGTAGGTATTGAGGCATTGAGAGAAAAAAGCTTGCTATTAACGGGGTTCACCGAGTTTCTTCTGCAGTCAATTTCAGCTGAGAAATTGAGGATATTAACCCCAGTAAAAGAAAATGAACGTGGATGCCAGCTATCGCTTATGATCATGAGAAAAGGTAAAGAAATATTTAATCAATTGACCGAGCAAGGTGTGATAGCCGATTGGCGCGAGCCCAACTTAGCGGAACATGGAGGGATAATTCGAATCGCCCCTGTGCCTCTATACAATACATTCACCGATATTTACAAATTCTATCAAATACTTAAGAAAGCGCTGGATGAGTAATAAAAAATCAATTGCTCTTGTTGGAGCAGGCTTGGTTGGATCTCTCTTAAGCATTTATCTGGCAAAAAGAGGGTACAAAGTAAATGTTTTTGAAAAAAGACCGGATATGCGCAAGCGAGAGTATCACGAGGGGCGATCAATAAATCTGGCACTTAGCAACCGAGGGTGGTGGCCATTGAAGGAACTGGGCCTCGATGAAATTGCAAAAAGCATGATCATACCTATGACAGGCCGAATGATGCACGACGATTCCGGGCAACTTACATTTCAACAGTATGGAAAGGAGGGTGAAGCAATAAACTCGATATCCCGTGGCGGCTTGAACGAACTTTTGATGAATGAAGCAGAAAAAGCGGGTGTTGCCATTCATTTTGACGCCTCGCTAACAGAAGTAGATTTTGAAAGCACAACTATTTCTTATTCACAATCCCGGGAGTTTAAAAAATTTGAATCCGATATCGTTATAGGATCTGATGGAGCATTCTCCGCGGTTCGAAAATTTATGGAAGTAACAGATCGCTTCAGCTACTCCCAACATTTTATCGAGCATGGTTACAAAGAGTTGACTATCCCGGCAGGACGAAATGGCGAGTTCCTCCTCGATAAAAATACCCTGCACATCTGGCCCAGAGGTAACTATATGCTCATAGCTTTGCCTAACCCTGACGGAAGCTTTACATGTACACTTTTCTTCCCCTATGAAGGCAATCCATCTTTTTCCAGTGTGGTATCTGATAATGATGCTGTTGAATTATTTAAAAAAGACTTCCCCGACGCTCTTAAATTGATGCCTTCATTCATCGAGGACTACAATACCAACCCCACCTCATCTTTGGTAACCGTCAAGTGTTATCCATGGGTTAGGAATAAGACCCTGCTCATTGGAGATGCCTCCCATGCTATTGTACCTTTTTACGGCCAAGGCATGAACAGCGGATTTGAAGACTGTCGAGTACTTAATAAGCTTCTGGACGATTATAACGACGACTGGGATGTTGTACTTCCCAAATTTCAACAACTTAGGAAACCCGATGCCGATGCCATTTCGGACCTCGCCATGCAGAATTTTATCGAAATGAGAGATTTGGTAGGCGATGAACAGTTCTTACTCAGGAAGAAAATCGAAGCCCGGCTCTACGAATTGTATCCCCATACCTGGATACCGCTATATTCTATGGTGACTTTTAAGGAAAAAGTGCGCTATTCTGAAGCCTTACAAAAGGGAAAAGTTCAAAAAAAAATAATGGATGAGGTAATGAGAAAGCCTAATGTTGAAAATTCCTGGGAGAATCTGGACTTTTCATCTATAGTGGCTGAACTAAATACCTGACTCGGTTTTGATAAAGTTAAGCGTACCAAGCTCCGGAAGGCCTGCCTGGTCACTCTTTCTGAAAAACTGAAGTATGTCGGCCAGGAAATATCGGATGCCTCGTTTTGATCAAAACATGTTCATAAAGTCCTGAATAAGCATCAACAGAACCTCCATGACCATAATAATATCAAATTAACACTTCGATTAACCCGAAGCTATCAATTGGGAGTACTGTGTGTACCTGTTTAAAATCTCCTGAACGTAATTAACCGGCTCCTCACCACGGCAGTAGCCAAACTTTACTACAGGATCATTGATGAATTTTTTCTTGCTCTTGTTTAAGAGGTAATACTCTACATTATCATCCCAAACATCCGGCTCACTGCCATACTTTTTAGCCAAATCACGAGCATCTACCACATGGCCCAGACCAACGTTATATGAGGCCAGTACAAACTTGGTTCTTTCTAATTCATCTTTAACTGTTTTACCCCACAACTTATCCAAATGCCGAATGTAGCCGGTCCCGGCTATTATGCTTTGCCTTGGGTCGGTAAGCACCTGCGCACCAAACCGCCTTCCAGTTTCAGGCACCAATTGCATAAGCCCGACAGCTCCCGCCCAGGACCTGGCCTTGGGGTCGAATCGTGATTCTTGATAAATCTGGGAGGCTAACAATCTCCAATCCCATCCAATGCTGTCTGCGGCCGGTTTGATTAGATGATCATAAGGTGAAATCTTTTGACCTGATATAGATGAAAAATCGCTACTCGCTCTAATACTGGAAGAACGAGGGCTGTTAAAGTACTTGTTGTAAACTACGTTATACGTGGGCTGCCTTTTAATCTGCGCTAACCATTTGTTTAATTCCACAAGTAGGGTACCGGCGTTATTCCTAACTGCCCAAGCGATCTGCTGTGAAAAGCTGACAGGGGTAAAAACATCGATATTCGAATAATAAGAAGCATTTACCAGGGCCACTGACTCGTCGGCAACTGTAAAGTCAATATCTCCTTCAGACACCATTTTTATTAACCTTTCCGTTTCCACGCTGTCCTCTGTTTCCACAATATTTATTTCTCCTCCGATCTCGCCAGCCAGATTTTTTAACCTGGGAAGATACGCTGAGCTTTTGCGCACATAAACCTTCTTATCTATCAAATCAATCTGATCGCGAATTAAACTATTATTTAATTGATCCCGAGTAAGCCTCCGCCAACCTTCCGGCTTGCGTTGGATAAGTACTTGCTTGGTTTTGTAATGACTGTTAGTAAATCTGGCGAGTTTCTTCCTCTCATTAGTTACGGTGAGGTTATAGGCTATGACATCGCCTTTCCCTTGATTCAACATTTCAAAGGCCTCACTAATGCTGGTGGTCACCTCTATTTTCAATCGTACGTCTAAGTGTTCTGCAAAAAGGCTCAGCAAATCGAATTCATATCCCATGGGCTGACCTTTATAAATAAAGTATCCGGTAGAGCTGTTATCGACTATAGCTACCAAAGACCCGCGTTGCTTGACATCATTCAGATCAAAATCTAAGGGCTCAACTGATACTTCTTCAATAACTTCCGCTTCGTTAACTTCCTCGCCGGCGCAGCAACAAAGAATTATGGTAATTCCTATATTGTATAGTAGCTTGAAACGATATTTCAGTGCCAACTTTAGTGACATGATCAGTAAAATAGTCATATTTTTGGTGACTAAAAAATTACGGTTCGTAGTCAAACAAACTCAAAATGGTGCTTTATAACGTAACAATAGGTGTTGATAAGGATATAGAAACGGAATGGTTAAGCTGGATGAAGAATGATCATATTCCGGAAGTTATGGAGACTGGTAAGTTTACCGAATATAAGATTTTCAAAGTGTTAGGTCATGATGATCCTGAAACTACATCTTACTCGGTTCAGTATTTTTCATCAAATATTGCCATGGTAAATGATTATCTCACTCACCACGCTCCGGCTCTTTTAAAAAAACATCAAATCAAGTATAAGGACAGGCATGTGGCCTTTCGGACGCTCCTTGAGGAGGTTTAAAATTGCATTTAAAGACTTTTTTGCGGCTCTGACTTGTGAAAAAGGTAGTTCAACGCACAGCATTTAGCTGGTTACGTGGATTCAATTAAATTCAATTTCCATCAAAATTATTCTGTCATGGAAACGTTATTGATTGAAGCTACGGAAGACAGCCCTAAAATCTTGTTTAATGCTGAAGAAGGTCACTTCTTTATAAATGGACGCTCATTTATGGAGGATACTAATCCCTTTTACTTCGGAATAATGGAGTGGTCACGCGAATACTTTAAGAATCCTCAAAAAAATACCCTATTAGAACTTGAATTTGACTATATCAATTCAGCTTCCCAAAGGATGCTTTTAGATATTGTTGGTGAATTCAACAAGTATTACATTATGGGATATAGGGTTAAAATTATTTGGAACTTTCTCTATAGCGATGAAGGTATGGCAGAGTTGGGTGAAGAAATGCAAGAGATTTTTGACGTCCCCGTCGTATGCAGGCAATTAGCCAAATAATCACCAATCTATACTACAATTGATCCACTCACCATCAAGATCAGCCTGGTAATATTTTTGGTAAAAGTTAATGGCAGATTCATTCCAGTCCAGTACCTGCCATACCATGCCGGTACAGTTATTTGCCTTACCGTATTCAATAGTGGCGTTAAATAACTGTTTACCTATTCCTTTCCCTCGCTCGCTTTCAGTAACAATAATATCCTCAAGATAAAGCCTTTTTCCCTTCCAGGTAGAATAACGGTAGTAATACAGCGATATCCCCACTATATCTTTTTGTTCTGCAACAAAAAAGCCGAAGACAGGATGGTCGCCAAAACCATCCTGCTCCATCATTTCTACCGTGTTCGAAACCTTATGAAGTCCTTTTTCATACTCGGCAAGTTCCTTAATCAATTCTAACACCCGGGGTAGGTCTCGCTTTACTCCTTTTCTTATTGTCATTAATTACTGATCTGATTTGGCAATAGGCGGTATAACCCCCATATTATACCAGGCAAAGGCATATCTATCCGCTTGCTGATCTATGGTTTTAGAGATTGGGGTTCCGGCTCCATGACCGGCATCCGTTTCAATTCTAATCAACACAGGATTAGCCCCCTGATGATTCTCTTGTAATGTGGCCGCAAACTTAAATGAGTGTGCAGGAACAACGCGATCATCATGATCCGCTGTGGTAACCATAGTAGCCGGGTAGGCCGTACCTGGATTGAGGTTATGAACCGGTGAATAGCCTTTCAGGTATTCAAACATCTCTTTAGAATCCGCTGAAGTACCGTAGTCAGACGCCCATGCGTAACCTATGGTAAATTTGTGATAACGTAACATGTCCATTACACCCACGGCCGGAAAGGCTACCTTTGCAAGTTCGGGGCGTTGCGTCATAGTGGCGCCTACCAAAAGCCCACCGTTTGAACCCCCTGCTATAGCCAAATAATCCGATGAGGTATACTGATTATTGATTAAGTATTCACCTGCCGCAATGAAATCATCAAACACATTTTGCTTTTGCATTTTAGTGCCAGCCTTATGCCATTCTTCCCCATACTCGCCTCCACCACGAATATTCGGCTGAGCATATATGCCGCCGTTTTCTAACCAAACAATTCTGGATGTGCTGAATGAAGGTCTTAAACTGATATTAAATCCGCCATAGGCATACAGGTATGTTGGGTTCTTTCCATTTAACTCAATACCTTTTTTGTGCACGATGAACATAGGTACTCTTGTACCATCTTTACTTTCATAAAATACCTGTTTGGTTTCAAAGTTTTCCGGATTAAAATCTACTTCAGGCTTTTCATAAAGCTCGGATTCCCCACTTTCAACGTCATATTTAAATATGGTAGAAGGATAGGTGAATGAGGTGAAGTTGTAATAGAGCTCTTTTTCACTTGCTTTACCTCCAAAACCACTGGCTGTACCTATACCCGGAAGCTCAACATCCCTGATGAGCTTTCCATCATAATCCAGCTGCTTAACAGCGGTTTTGGCATCTTCCAAGTACGTAGCAAAAATGTAACCTCCTGCTGTATTGGCACTGAGCACGTTTTCTGTTTCAGGGATAACATCTATCCAATTCTCACGATCCGGGTTGGACGGGTCAACCTCTACCACCTTCTAATTTGGGGCGTCAATATTGGTATATACCAATAGCCTGGCGCCCTTATTATCAATGACAAACTGATCATTTTCAAGGTCATCAACAATACTGATGATCTCGCTGCCGCTTTGCAGATCTTTTGTATAAAGCTTATTCCCTGAAGTACCTTCAGAGACTGTAATTACCAGAAAGCGGTTATCTTCTGTTAGATAACCACCCGCTCTGGCCTTTTCTTTATCCGGTGAAAAAACAAGCTCATCTGACGCTTGTGGGGTGCCAAGCTTGTGGTAATATAGTTTACCGTTGGTTACAATGCCTGACAACTCCATTCCTTCTTCAGGCTTTTCATAACGTGTATAATAAAATCCCTCGTTGCCTTTCCAGGAGATGCCACTGAATTTAATATTTCGAAGTGTATCACCCTGCTCAACCTTAGTTTCAGCATCTATAACAATGGCTTTACGCCAATCTGATCCACCTTCCGAAATCAAATAGGCAAATAAGCTCCCATCTTGCGAGAAGCTGGAACCCGCCAGCGAAATAGTACCGTCCTCTTTGAATTTATTAGGATCAATAAATACCTCAGGTTCATCATCAATAGATTTCTTGCGATACAGCACACTTTGATTTTGCAAGCCATCATTTTTATAAAAATAGTAGTAGCCGCCCTCCTTATTCGGAGCCGATACTCTTTCGTAATCAAAGAGCGCCTCAAGCCTTTTTTTAATACTGCCTTTATAAGGTATGTTATCCAGATAGCCCCTGGTTACCTTGTTTTGAGCCGTAACCCATTGTGCCGTTTGCTCCGAGTTATCGTCTTCCAACCACCGGTATGGATCAGGCACATCCGTGCCAAAATAAGTATCTATTGTATCCACTTTAGCTGTTTCAGGGTAATCAAAAGTCTCTTTTTCTTTAGGCTCAGAACATGACATAGCCAGGGCTAACAAACATAAAGGTGTGACTAACTGTTTCATAAGAAGTTTTGTTTTCAATAGTAGCACGAAATTGGTCAATAATTCTTCAGGTAATTCTCTGGGCGACGGAACTCTAAAGTTTAGGCTCATTTCATGCTTAAGTTTTGTTTAGTCGGTTAATATAATTAGACGATCAACGTCATCCATCAAGTTATTGATGGATGGTAAATCAGTGATTTAAATACCTAGTTGTGAAGTGGATTAATGTAATATTGATAATGGCTGTAATCGCAGTAAACGCATTGGCCAATGCGCTGCCTATAAATGGTATGAATACCGGTGAAATATCGGCTTTATACCCCAACCTGTTCGTGCCGGCTGGGATAACATTTTCCATTTGGTCAATCATCTACCTCAGTTTAATTGGATTTGTGCTCTACCCATTCATAAGCAAAAAAACGTTAGACTTTGAATTTAACCTGCTTTTCATAGCAACATGTATTTTGAATATGTCATGGATATTTGCCTGGCACTATCTGCGAATTGAGGTTTCTCTTTTTATTATGCTCCTGTTTTTGTTTGTAGTAATTAAAATATACTTAAAAACAAAGACTCGCAACAGGCTTGAATTCTGGCTGGTGTTTATTCCTATGAATATTTATTTCGCATGGATCTGTGTAGCTACGATTGCTAACGTCACTGCACTACTAGTTCACTGGAATATCAGCTTGCCCTTTCCATGGATGATCACCATAATTCTTATCCTAGTCACCCAGCTGTTAGTTTGGGTTGTAAATAGCAGGCAGGTAAACTGGCCCTATTCACTAGTTACCGTATGGGCTCTCATTGGCATCATTATAAAACGAGCCACTACCCAACCTGCCTATAATGAAATTGTAGTAGCCGCATGCCTGGCTATTTTATTTACCCTTGCTTTTACATTATATCAGGCAAGAAATCAGTCAATTTTGTCAAATCCGGTATAAGATCTGAGAACTTCCGGTATTATAATGCCGTCCTTTGTTTGGTTATTTTCTAAAATGGCAGCGATAATTCTGGGCAATGCCAGGGCACTTCCATTAAGGGTATGCAAAAGTCGTTTCTTTTTATCAGTATTCTCAAACCTGAGTTTCAGCCTATTAGCCTGGTACGTTTCAAAATTGCTTACTGAACTTACCTCCAGCCACTTCTCCTGAGCAGCTGAGTACACTTCCATGTCAAACGTTTGAGCTGACGTAAATCCAAGGTCCCCGCCACACAGATTTAATACACGATACTTTAGTTGTAGTTTCTCAAGCAATCCCTGAACATGTTTGCACATAGCTTTTAGCGTGTTGTAGGAATGGTCTGGATGATCAATCTGAACAATTTCGACCTTATCAAACTGATGCAGCCGGTTTAATCCGCGTACATGAGCACCCCAGCTACCGGCCTCTCGTCTAAAACATGGTGTATAACCCACATTTTTAACGGGCAGCTCGGTTTCTTTAAGGATCACATCACGATACATATTTGTGATCGGGACTTCTGCTGTGGGGATCAGAAAGAAATTTTCTTCACCCACATGATACATTTGACCATCCTTATCAGGTAACTGTCCGGTACCGTACCCTGAACTTTCATTAATAACAATGGGCGGTTGCACCTCTGTATACCCGGCATTCAAAGCCTCATCTAAAAAAAAATTGACCAGCGCACGCTGAAGCCGTGCACCTTTTCCCTTGTAAATTGGAAAGCCTGCGCCCGTTATTTTCACACCAAGCTCAAAGTCAATAATGTCGTACTTTTTTATAAGCTCCCAATGTGGCAGTGCTCCATCGGGTAACT
>JBCDHA010000048.1:0-12498 GCA_038750705.1 Bacteroidota bacterium | reverse complement strand
GCAACATATTCGCCTATAACCTGAATGATGCCTGATTTTTCCATGCCCTTGGCCAGGGTCATCCCACCGCCGAAAAGAATGAGAATACCCCAGGGTAAACGTTGAGTATCTTCCCACTGCATTAAGAATTTGCTTTTTTTGAAATCAACGGGCATAATAAACATGAGAATGCCACCGGCCATCGCTGTTGTTGCGTCTGATAAAAAAGGATAACCGATGAGGATATTAATATTTGGTTTGAAAACCCAGCAAAGGGCCGTAAGGGTAAACACAAATGTAACCAGCTTTTCTTCTTTGGAAAATTTACCCAATGACTCCAACTTATTCTGAATAAGCAGATTGGATCCTTCAATTTCCCGAATACCATTTGAAAAAAGAACCCTGGTGATCAAGAAATAAGTGCACACAAGTATGCTCAGGCCGGCGGGTAATCCAATTGGGAGCCATTGACTGAAGCTCATTTCAAATTCAACCAGTTCAGACAGATAGCCAGTCATGACAACATTAGGCGGGGTGCCTATTATGGTCATTGTTCCGCCAATATTGGCGGCATAGGCGATACTCAGCATCAAACCTAAAGCAAACCGTTTATCGGACTTACTCATTTTATTATTTTTCAATAGTAGTTGCACCACTGAAGTAGCAATAGGGAGCATCATAACTGCTGTAGCTGTATTACTGATCCACATGCTTAGCAATGCCGTGGCGATCATAAAACCCAGAATAATGCCATTACCGGATGCGCCGGTAATTTTTATGAGGTTTAATGCGATGCGCTGATGAAGGTTATGTTTTTCAAGTCCAAGGGCAATCATAAAGCCGCCCATAAACAGGAATATTATTGGGCTGGCATAGGGTGCGGTAGACTCGGCAATGGTAAATATCCCCAGGTAGGGAAGAAGTACTAATGGCAACAGAGCTGTAACCGGTATAGGAGCGGCTTCCGTTATCCACCATGTAATCATCCACGCGGCTAAAGCGAGTACTTTGCCAATATCGCTCTCGCCAAATAGAAAAAGTAGTACTGTAAAAATGAAGGGCCCTAAAATGAACCCGATGATTTTCGTTTTAGACAAGGATGTATTCATATCAGCTATTATGATACTATTTGAGCCTCAAATAATAAAAAACAAAGAATTCTCTTGCTTACATTAAGCGCCAATAAGTTCGCGAGCACTGTCAAAGGCTACTTCCGAGGGTGTATCGCCCCCGATCATTTTAGCAATTTCCTCTACTCGTTCCTCTGTGTTCAATTCCTTTATTTTACTTATAGATCGATCTTCGGAGCTATCTTTAAAAACAAAATAGTGCAGGTCTCCTTTGGCTGCTACCTGTGGTAGGTGACTTATAGCGATAAGCTGATGATTCCGGGCCATTTGCTTCATCATATCACCGAGTTTTAGCGCTATTTCCCCGGAAACACCGGTATCGATCTCATCGAAGATTATTGTCGGTAGTGCAATCTTATCAGCCAGGATGTACTTGATACAGAACATAAATCGTGAAAATTCTCCTCCTGAGGCTACTTTAGCTATTTCTTGAGGTGCCACTCCCTTATTCGCGCTGAATAAAATGTTTATTTTATCCATGCCGTATGGTCCAATATCCTCTTCACTACTCTGAATCTGCACTGTGGCTTCGGGTATGCCCACTTTCACTAAGAGTTCAGTTAAACGAGTCTCCAAAGCAGTAAAAGAAGCTTTTCTTTTTCTACTTAATTCTGCTGCTTGTTTCAGTGCGAGAGCCCTTACTATTTCAACTTCTTTCGTCGCTTTTTCAATTTCAGCATCCAGGTTCCGGAACCGATCTATCTTTTGGTCAAGTGCTGCCTGGATTTCAAGGAGTTCCGGTATGGAACTGACCTTGTGTTTTTGCTGTAAATTATAAATGAGTGTAAGCCGTTCCTGGGCTTGAAGTGTTTGCTCAGGATCAAACTCTACGGCTTCATCTTCTTTTTCTATTTCTGCTATAATATCTGCAAGCTCTATAAAAGCGCTATTGAGTCGTTCGTAAAGCGCTCTGTAACTTTCTGAATAAGAGGCCAATTGGCGGAGTGCGGCCACCGAATCCTGTAAGCTTATTGATGCTGCAAATTCATTATTTGAAAGTGCTTCTAATATGCCATTGAATTTAAGTTTAATTTCTTCGGCGTTTTCCATCAATTTCACCTGCTCTTCAAGAGCTTCCTGCTCACCGGGATTTAAGTTTGCAGTGACAAGTTCTTCCAGCAGAAAGTGTTCGTAATCCGCCTCTTTGTTTATCTCAGCAGACTCGACTACAAGTTCTTTGAGATGTTCTTCAGTTGATTTAAGTTGTAAATAGGTTTTATAATACAATCGTCTGTCAGACGTACTTTCTGCAAAAGCATCTACAAAACTAATTTGATAAGTGCTTCTACCAAGGTTAAGGGTCTCGTGCTGTGAGTGAACATCCATTAATTTTATACCCACCTTCTTCAAGGTATCAAGGGTAACGGGTGTGTCATTGATAAAAGCACGCGACTTTCCATTAGGATTTATCTCCCTCCGGATAATGGATAAATCTTCGTAGTCGAGATCTTCCTGCTCAAACAGATGCTTGAGGCGGTAAGTCTTCAAGTCAAAATGCCCTTCTACCACACATTTACTGTCCTGCTCAAAAAGTGATTTTGTGTCAGCCCTGTTTCCAAGTAGCAGACCCACTGCACCCAGCATAATAGATTTACCGGCGCCTGTTTCGCCGGTTATCATATTAAGTTTCGCCGATGGAGATATCTCCAATGCTCTTATGAGAGCATAATTCTTTATGATAAGATGTTTAAGCATCTATGCGGGCACGTCTAAAATGATTTCTGCTACCTCTGCAATCTTCAGTTCATTTTTGGTCAATCTCATATCTGCTATTTTGATTTTTTCAGAGTCAGCGCTGATGATTTTCGCAAAGTACACCTCACCGGATTGCATCACAATATTAGTGTATTTACCATAAATCTCAGGGAGCTTTTCCTTGATTATAGCAGTACTATTTAGTCTGATTTGTCTGGATGCCAATCGTTAATAATCCTCTAGTAGTGAATCAATAATTGAACTGGAAATATAAAAATCGGATTTCTGAAGCTCAGCAATTAAAGGTTTTAAATCTGAAATAATGCCTTTTTGTTTAGCCTTTAACATTATACCTAAAGTACCTGTAATTCGTAGATTTAATGATGATGCTATCTTTCTTGCCTTAAGATCATCCAGGATTACCAGAGAGTTTGGATATTTTAGCGCCAGTGCTATGGCACTAGCTTCACCTTTATCCAGCGTTTGTTCAAGGATCAACTGAGATGAATTGTTATCATGATTTTGGATAACAATCCAATCTGGAAGATGTAACCCAAATTCCTTTTCAATTTCTTTCGTTATACTTATTTTACCATATAAGGATTTGAGTAAATCTGATCGGCCAATTTTGTCAAGAATAATGAGACAGCTTGTATCAGCAATAATTACTTCAGGCATTTTCTAGATCATTTCTCAAATCTTCATGCGAAGTACTGAATATCGAGAAGCCATATTTTCCCATTAATTCAACAAAAGCGCGTTTTGTAAGACCTGTTAAACTAGCACACTGGCCCAAAGACAATTTGCCTCTTTCATAGAGTTCTCCAGCTAACATCAATTTGATTTCTGTTTCACTGAGATCAATTGTATTCGGTATTTCTAGTTGTATAGTCTTCATTTTAACTAACTTAATTAAAGTTACCAATTTCGGAGAGCAATATAAATAGAACGATTTTGTTCTTAACTCCCTTTTATTATTTTTTCGTAGCTGTTGCTCTTTGTAGGGTCTATAGCTATAAGAATATCATAGGCTTCTCTTCTTACTTGAAGGTTTCCTTCTGAAAAGATATTGATCAGCTCATCTGACTTGGCATCGAGAAACGAAATTACCAGTATTGAGTTGGGGTAAACATTTCTTACTTTTCTGAACTCTCTGAGTACCTCTACAATCAATTTACGACTGTTATCGGGGTCATCGCTAAAAGTATCCAAAGCGAGGCGATGGTATTTGTAAATACCTCTTCTTAACTCCACCATTTGACTGTTAGTAAGATTTTCTGACAGCCAATACCTGTTTCTGGTGCTTCCAAGCGCATTCCAACCCGGTCGATTAGCTTGCTGGGCATTATTTACTACGTCAAGAGCTTTTTGAAAGTAAAGCGTGCCACCCAACTCACTGAATGAGTCATAGTCCAGCCCGAGCATGATATATACATAGTAAGCTAAAATAGAAGTAAGATTGGCCTGAAACGTATTGTCATTATATTGGAGGGGTTGGGCTTCCACATATTCAAATTGCCAATCGCGATCAGCAAAATTCAACAATATTGATTCGTAATCTGAGCCATAAACGGGCCTGGCGGATTGTATCTGTACATTAGCCTGGAAATTGCCAATGCTCGTCTGCGTATTTTCCAAAGTAATGATCATATTACATTTGATCTTCTCAAAATTCTGAAAGTTATCGTTCGTCCATTCGCGGTTATTGATGAACTGAGTAAAAGCATTTTCCATATCTGTGAAAACGCTGCGTTCAGATGATTGTACCTGATCCGCATTAACCGTAACCCTGCAGTTAAATTCCTGCGCATTTAATGCACTCCAAAACAGAATAAGCAAGACGGAACTAAGAATGTATTTTTTTGATAATTGCATTGACGATGTCTTTAGCTACTTCGTTCTTGCTCTTTAACTGAAAATCTTTCTGATTATTTTCTCTGTCAATAATAGATATTTTATTGGTATCATAACCAAAGCCTGCGCCTTTATCATTTAATGAATTCAGTACTATGAGATCGAAGTTTTTTGACTGGATCTTTTTCTGAGCGTTAATCATCTCATTTTCAGTTTCCAGAGCGAAGCCTACTATCAACTGGCTATTTACCTTTTTTGCACCCAGTTCAGCGGCAATGTCTTTAGTCTTTATCAGATCAATGGTCAGTGAATCTGACTTCTTTTTTATTTTTTGATCCGACACTGAAGCGGGCCGGTAATCAGCCACGGCTGCCGCCAATATACCAATATCAGTATTTGCAAATTGCTTTATACAGGCCTCGTACATTTCTTCTGCTGAAGTTACCTTTTCCAGTGTAATGTTTTTGTGTTCCACACCTTCTGAAGACGGCCCACTCACAAGATGGACCTGAGCTCCTTGCCGTGCTGCTTCATGGGCTATGGCATATCCCATTTTTCCACTACTGTTATTACCAATAAAGCGAACCGGATCTATGGCCTCGTACGTGGGGCCTGCTGTTATCAAAACTTTTTTATGAAGAAGTGCAAGGGAATTCTTAAAGTTGGTCTCCAGTTCAGACACTATGTATTCTGGCTCGGCGAGCCGGCCTTCACCTACCAGACCGCTTGCCAGTTCTCCGTGCTCCGGATTGATGATATGGTTACCATAACTTTTTAACCTATTCAAATTCTTGCCAGTGGCAGGGTGCGCGTACATATCCAAATCCATTGCCGGAGCTACCCAAACAGGACACTTGGCAGATAAATATGTAGCCAGTAACAGGCTGTCGCACATACCGGTAGCCATCTTGGCTATGGTATTAGCGCTTGCAGGGGCAATAACAAAAATATCTGCCCAAAGGCCTAACTCTACATGATTGTTCCAGATACCGGTGTTATCTTTTACAAACTCTGTTAAAACCGGGTTCTTAGACACCGTGGCTAATGTAAGTGGGGTAATAAATTCAGAAGCAGAGGCCGTCATTATTACTCTAACCTCTGCTTCTGCCTTTACCAATAGCCTGATAAGATGTGCAGCTTTATAAGCAGCAATACTTCCGCATACTCCCAATAGTATTTTCTTATTCCGGAGCATGCTTACAGGTGTTTTACAGCTCTATTTTTTCTTGCTCGTCTTCATCACGTTCTCGATACATCACCTTACCCTCCTGAAATTCTTCAATGGCGATGCTGGTTGACTTAGGAAGTCTTTCATAGAATTTAGAGATTTCTATTTGCTCTCTATTCTCGAAAATCTCTTCAAGATTATCTACCGTAGAAGCAAACTCAGCTAACTTTGAGTTTAACTCCTCTTTTACATTCACTGCTACCTGCCTTGCTCTTTTTGATATGATCGCCACAGATTCGTATACGTTTCCCGTGTCTTTCGACAGCTGATCCATATCTCTTGTTTCAATTGATGCCTGAGCCATAATTACTTTTACTTTTTTGCTAATTCATTAATCTTATTCAAGCTGTTTCCATATTTCTTTTCAGCTTGTTCTAAATATTTGCTTTCCGGATACTTGTCAATAAAATCGATGTAGAATTCCTTGGCAGTTTTAAAACGTTCCAGTTGTTTTGAACGGATACTTTTTTCTGCCCAACTGTATTGGGCATCAAACTTCAAATAATTTATTTCTTCATTGTATTGAGAGTCCGGGTAATCGCGGTTAAAGCTCTTAAAAGCAATCACCGCAGCATCGTATCTCTCAAGTTTATAATACTGTTTGGCATTTTCGTAGCCTTTCTTCTCCAGTTTCTGTTGAATGTCGTCAATAACATTAGTGGCTTCATCCCTGAATTCGCTTTGTGGGAACCTGTTGATGAAAGTTTGCATAGCAATAACAGCTTCTATACTGCTGGTTTGGTCCAGGTTGTATGCGGGTGAGTTAGCATATAAAGAATAGGCATACATGTATTGAGCCTCCTGTGCAAATGCACTTCTTGCGTAGGTCTCGTAAAAGACTTTGAATTGGTGACTTGCCAAAAGATAAAACTTCTGGTAGTACTGGGCATAGGCGGAATAAAACTGTACTTTTTCGCCTTCTGGCAAACCTCTTACGATAGGCAAAATTTGATCAAATAGTACCGTAGCACGGTAATAATCTTCATTTTCATAATACCGCAGTGCCGCCTCATACTTTACTCTCCAATCCGTACTTTTTTCTATCTTCCTGAATTTACTGCATGAAAAAACGAGAAAAATAAGAAATAGGGTATAAAATACTCTAAAAAACGCCTCTTTTCGCATAGGGGTGCAAATATAGGTTAGTGCGTGCTAATAAGCAATGTCCTTATCTTATACGATTAACACCTCTAAGAGGATATTTATTTCCTTATGATTAACTTTTTTGTAAGGACACCGTCGTTATCCAGATGTAAGGTGTAAAAGTAAACCCCGGGATTAAATTCCTCCGTATTAATTTTTACTTTGGTCTCAAAGTAGGACAACTCGTATTCACCCACTACGCTTCCCAAAACATTATGTAAGACTATCTTAGCTTCTATCTCTTCTGTGTGAAGGTTATAGTCTACTATGGCAAACTCACGAACGGGATTTGGGTATACCTCATTGATCCTGATTTCAGAAGTGCTAAAAATGGCGTTTGGGTTTGCCTCTTCTTCTACAATATAGCTTATCTCGTATTCGATGGTTTCTGACGGGTTATCCCGGTCATAGATAAGATACTTTACTGTACTGATACCCGCGACCAAACCGGCCTCTAAAATACTTTCAAACTTGTTTGAGATTTCACCTGGGTTTATTCTTTTGGAGAGAGGAATTTCATCCGTTGTGGTTTCGTAGCACTCCTCATCCCAACAAAAGTAATTTCTTTGACTTGAACCAATTAACTTGTCTATACGCTTGAAAACGATTTGGATAGGTTTATCAGAGAGGTTTTTGATGGTAACTGGAGCTTTTATCTGATCTCCAATGGAACCGGTAAAGCTGGAATTATTACTAACCACTTCGAAATTCTGCCCGAAGGATAAAGAGCAAAATAGGCAAAGTGTAAAGGTTAGTACTAAATATTTCATTGCACAAATACTAATTCAGCATTTAATTCGTTCTCTCCAGTTTAGTCAATTAATATACGAAATTAAATTCTTAATTGATTCAAAAAAATGGGAAAACAGAAACATTAGTTGGTGCAGAGGATTTCACTCCTTTCTTTTCTTTATGCCTCCCTTTAACAGGCCCTTTTTCAGATTTTTACTTGGTGTGATAGCCTCATTGGAGATCGGTTGCTGAGTGGGCTCTATAGTCAAAGGTTCAGTACTCTCCTGAACGGGTTCCAATACCGCATGTCTCTTATTATCCAACATTTCGGCCAGTATTGGTTTCTGTTCTTCTAACCATTGAAAGTCTTTTAGCTGCTTGACTTCATCCGTAAGCTCATGTGGGGGTATAAAAGAGGCATCGGGTTTTATGTAAAAGGAAATGTTGTCAGCCAGGTTTTCCTTGAAATTGATGGTGATGTTACTGCAAATGATTTTATTCATACCCACCAAATAAGTGTCAGTTTCATCCAAAGCGAAAAACAAACTTTCCCCATTGCCATCCACGTCTACCTTATTTATGGCTCCGTTATTGAAAAAAGCCACCATATCTCTACCTTTTATTTGGTTGTAATTGGCTATACTGTCCTTTGACACTACAAATGAGTTGACCTTCATATTAAGCTTATCAATAGTATTATTGGCAATTTCAACATTGATTGAGTCGGCTGTCATTTGATTTCCACCCGTCCAGAGCACCGGATCATCATAGAAGTAGATAATCGAATCTACATTTACATACACCAGGGAATCCGCCACCCCCTGAAGGTCACTTTTAAAAATTTCAACATTGTTATAAGCTAAAAGCCTTTTTTTGGAAGGATCATCATTCTCAACAGCTACTAAGGTGTCAGCAGTGAGATACATGGTATCTGCCTGCATTATTTTCTTCATCAAAGCATTTCCATAAACCTTGGCGCGCCCTTTTAGCTTGTCATAGTAGCTAAAGTCTCCGGTGATTATGATGTCCTGCTCCTTGGATATCATTTCTACATCGCCAGTGGCTGTGTAGTATTTACTAATATCATCTAAAAATAGTTTATTCCCGGTGAGATCATAAGAAGTCGTTTCAATGGTTCCTGAAGAAAGGTTCGATCTTTTTATGCCTGTATCATAAAAGCCTTCGTCATAGTTAAAGACGTTTCCATCCACGTCCGTCAGTTTGGTCTGATCCCTGAAATAAACAATGTTAGTTTGAGTATTATATTGAAGTGTGTCAGATTCAAGGGTGTAATCGGGGTTCGTGCCTACTACATTGGTTTTAAAAGAGGCCATATTGGTATTCACAAGGTAGTAGCCCTTTTCGCTGGTTAGTACGTTGGTGCTATCTACCAGTTTACCACCATTAAAATATTGCGCCTCTTGCTTTAATCGAAAATAGTCCAGAAACTCAGTGTAGAGGGTAAGCTGTTTTAGTTTTGTAAAAACAACGTTTTCTCTGAGCTCCGCTTTCTTAGTTTCTCCATTGTAATAAAGCGTATTAGATGTAATGGTTACTGAGTCTCCGTCGGTAATTTTTACATTTCCAAAAGCTCGGATAGCATTGGTACTTTCATAAAAAATGGCTGAGTCGCAGTAAATAAAGGTTTCATTCTGCTTGAAAACCACGTTGCCCACAGGGCTGTTGTATCTTTCACCTTTGTCGTCAACACCGCCATAAAGGTTATCCGCACGTTCAAGTTTTGCATTTTTTTGCCCACTTGCCTGCCTCTGCATTATGAAGGCTAAGAGAATGATCAATACTATTTTAACTTTGAAAAGACTCATATCTACTGTATACATGCAAAGCTATAAAAAAGGCCGTTGATATATGTTTGAAAAGTTTTTAGAGATTGTAGAATCAAAAGGCTTGTTTGGCGTATCGGATCGTTTGCTTGTGGCAACAAGTGGAGGTATCGATTCTATGACTTTATGCCACCTGCTTAATCGTGGACGGTTTAAGTTTTCAGTGGCCCACTGCAATTTTAAGCTAAGAGGTACCGACTCCGATTTAGATGAAGCTCTGGTCATGAATTGGTGTGCGGATAATGGCATTAAGTTTTATTCTAAGTCTTTTGAAACCAAAATTTATGCCATGAATAAGCATCTTTCTGTGCAAATGGCAGCAAGAGAGTTGAGATATGAGTGGTTTAACAAGGTTTTAACGTCTGATAATTTCAATTACCTATTGACGGCACACCATCTGGATGATTCTTTTGAAACAGTTATATTTAATTTTACTAAAGGGACAGGGCTGCGCGGAGTTATGGGCGTGCCTGAGAAGGTGAACAAAATTGTGCGGCCCCTTTCAAGTTTTACAAGACATGAGATTCTTGAATATGCCAGGCAATCCGACTTTAAATGGAGGGAAGATGATAGTAATACTGATCCTAAATATCATAGGAATCGCATTAGAAATCGTGTAGTTCCTGAGTTAAAGAAGATTAATCCCTCACTTTTAGATACATTCAGAAGAACTCAGGCCAGGCTACTTGCAGGTCAGGATTATCTGGACCATGTACTCAATGAAAAATTCAAAAGACTAACACACTTTAAGGGAAGCGATTTTTTTATTACTACAAAATCCGTAACCAGTATTGTTGAGCTCGAGCACCTTTTGAAGCCCTATGGCTTTAACTATTCGCAGATGATGGCTATACTGGACGCTTGTTTACAGGGTGAATCAGGGAAATTGTTTTTTAGTTCTGCTTACAAGCTTAATGTAGACAGAGATCAAATTATTATTAGTCCGATACCTGATCAATTCTCAACAATAGAAATTGAATCCGGTAATGCGGAAGTTGGCAATGAGCATATAGCATTGCGACTTACCGTTTTGCCGGCTTCTGCCGGAATTAAAGCCTTGACCGACCAGGCCTCGTTAGACATGGATAAGCTCATTTTTCCACTTACACTTAGAAAATGGCGCGAGGGTGATTTCTTTTATCCTTTGGGAATGCGTGGTAAAAAAAAGATAAGTGACTATATGATTGATAGTAAAATTCCCCTAAACTTGAAAGGCAGGGTAGGAGTATTAGAGAGTGCAGGCAACATCGTATGGCTGGTTGGTCATCGGATAGACGGCAGGTTTAAAGTGACGGATCGTACTAAGACGATCTGTAGAATTGATTTGATATGATCAATCCATTTAAGAAAACGTATACGCTTAAAGAGCAAAACATGTTTGTTTTCATGGCTAACATTAAATTGTTTGAAGCTTTGAATCACAAGCATATGTATCTTTTCCTTCCTTACATGCACTTGAGGCAGTATAAGAAAGATGAAGTTGTCTTTTTTAGGGGCGATCCGAGCCAGGCTCTCTATCTTCTTAAAAAAGGCAGGGTCTCACTTGATATTGACATGTCAGACAGTTTTGAAAACCTAACAACTCTGGGTCCTGGTACTGCCTTGGGGGAAAGTTGTCTTATTAAAGACGCTAAGAGACTTCTTAACGCTTTTGTAACTTCCGACGAAGCTGAATTTTATGTTATACCCCAGGATAATATCTTCGATATTTTTGACAGTAACCCAAAAATAAAGACGAAAATGCTGGAGGCTCTGGCCGAAATGTATAACTCGTATAATTCCAGTCTTTTTGATGCTTACAAGGCTTCAGGAGGCTTTTTTAATCTTAGCCGAGTTTATTCAAAGAGTGACTAATTCTTGTCAGTTTCATAGACCAATAGTGGCGTTTTGTATTTAATTTAGCGTAGGAATTTTTCACAACTCTAAATACTATTTAATTATGAAAATCACAGTTGTAGGTGCAGGTGCAGTTGGCGCTACTTGTGCTGAAAATATTGCCAGAAAGCAGTTGGTAGAAGAGGTGGTCTTGCTAGATATTAAGGAGGGGTTAGCCGAAGGTAAGGCCATGGATATTAATCAATGTGCTACGTTAAATGGCTATGATACGCGGGTCATTGGCTCTTCGAACGATTATGCTGCCACAGCTGATTCAAGTGTGGTTATTATCACATCCGGTATACCAAGAAAGCCTGGCATGACGAGAGAAGAGTTGATAGGAACAAATGCCGGTATTGTTAAATCCGTTACAGAAAATATACTTAAGCATTCTCCTGATGCCATCATCGTTGTTATCTCTAACCCGATGGACACAATGACTTACCTTTCTGTGAAATCCAGTGGATTGCCAAAAGAAAAAGTGATAGGCATGGGCGGTATTCTAGATAGTAGCCGCTTCAAGTACCGCTTGGCAGAGGCTATTCCATGCTCTCCAAACGACCTGCAAGGTGTGGTTATTGGTGGTCACGGTGATACAACTATGATTCCATTGATAAATCACGCCACCTACAATAGTACTCCCGTTACTAATTTTCTTTCGCCTGAGCAGCAAGAAGCTGTTGTTAAGGAAACTATGGTTGGCGGAGCTACGCTGACTAAGCTCATTGGCACTTCTGCATGGTATGCTCCGGGCGCTGCCGGAGCTTATTTAGCGGAGAGTATAGTCAGGGATCAGAAAAAACTTTTCCCATGCTGCGTTTACCTTGACGGGGAGTACGGGCAATCTGATATCTGTATCGGTGTTCCTGTCATAGTCGGCAAAAATGGTTGGGAGAAAATCGTAGACTATAAATTATCAGAGGCAGAACAAGCTAAATTTAATGAAAGTGCGGAGGCTGTTCGTAAAATGAATAGTGTCCTGGGCGAAATGAGTTTAGTTTAATACGTACTCTAAAGG
>JBCDHA010000047.1:0-12526 GCA_038750705.1 Bacteroidota bacterium | reverse complement strand
CCCCTGCGATCGTCTCTATTGTGGCACTGACTTCCGAAAGTGGAAATTTCTTGCGATAATCCGACCCCAAATTCCGCATAAACCCGTGCTTAAAAGAAGGTAGCTCGAAGATTTCGTCATAGCTCATTCCAGCCTTGATCAGGTCTTGAAATGATTCATTGGAAGGCACGGGATTGAAATAATTATTAAGCTTAAAAAGGATATCACCTACGACTTTCTCCGGTAATACACTTTCATCGATATCAACAACACCATGTATTTCGATAAATTCAGGTTTCAGAATGATAACTCTGTTCAGGTCTTCACCGATACTTCTATGCTCAGCGAATATTTTTCTTATCCTTCGGATCAATTGAGGGTGGTCTTTTGGGTCAGAGAATGTCCGCACCTCAATGTCATATAATCCCTCTATTTGCTCATTAGCTTTTTTGAACCAGATATTAACGACTTTTTGTTTCTTTAACTTGTTGATGAACAGTATCCGATGATCGTCGGCTGTCACCGTACCGGTTAAAAAGACTTTTTCAGGGGGTAAGATCGCATTTGATCTTGCCAGGTCAGATTCATTTCCTCCTGAAAACATTAAGCTTCGAATATCGATATTGGTTTTATAGCCAATACTGGTCAAAGAATAGCATAGCTGTTCCAGGATAGTAACACCCGGATCGTGTTCGTTATAGTCTGTCCAGATACTTCCTGATAGTTTCTGTGTGCGGCGGATTCCTTCTTTACGTAGAAAGAAATAATCCATGCTTTTTCGAAGCTCCTGTTCATATTTGATGTAAGGAGCGTCAGTCATTTTATTTCTTGAACTAGCTTTTTATCTTTCATTACTTCACTATCCCACAGTCGGCAAATATGAAAGCGGATAAAATTGTATTTATTGCCTTTAGTAAAAAAATAGTGTTTTCCTATTCGAATTTGTAAAGAATAGTTGTTGTGTGAACCTCTCCAGCGAAACCTGATCTTATCCCGGAAATCAAACCACCGGTATGAGGAACCGGTAATTTTAATTTTGCCCTTCCCGTGGGTATTCAAGGCAATGGCATAGGCCATTGAATAGTTTCCCTCCTCCTTGTTTCCTTCAGCTCCTGCTACTATTTCAAATGCGTTGAATCCTTTGAGATTAGGAACAATCGTATGCCAGTTTGCATCTGCCGGAACACGGCCTAAAACAAAGCCTCCAATCCTTCCATTCGAACAAAGATTACCCGCAACATCAAATTCGGTTTTTGGCGCAAATGTCTTGATCCCCACTCTTTTATGATGTCCTTTATCATCTCCATCTTTAAAAAACATTGATGGAATAACATTGCCGTGCGAAGACCTTTCTGCACTGTCATTTGAAGGTGGCTGAACTATAGATAACCCTTTGCTATGGTCCATGTTAATAGCTATTTGCCAGTTAGGGTCAGGGTCTGTTATGCCCTCGTAGAAGCTCATAATTTTTGAAGACTGTCCGTTAGGCGAAAACTTCAACCCCTCAGCTTCAGTTTTATCGATACCATCGTCCACTTTGTTCCAGGTAGAATCAATCAAGTCTTCAAATTCAGTTTGAGAAGGCGACTTTCCGTTTTTGAAAAAATTCTTAAGGGTGTTTCTATTGCGGAGTGGCATATTGTATTTGGTTTAATTTGGACATCAGGTGCTTTTTTTGGTATCTAGGTGAGAATCATTGGCATGTGGTTTACAGGTCAATTTCGAAAATTTCAGTCTCCATGGATAGATCGTCATCCGCTAAATTGAGATCATTTGTATGTTCATTTTCGTCTTCAGTAATGACAAATTCGCTGCCTAACCGCATATTTTCAATAGCAGCTTTCTCAGGTGTTAAATTCAATTCGTGTTCATGAATTGTAATTTGATGGTCTTTCATGGGGGCAAGAACAGACCATGCTCTGCTTGCAAAAAGGGTTTTGTTAGTATCCGTACTACTGAAAGAATCAGAAAGTGAATGTCCGTCTCTATTGTCATGCACAATCAAAATAGAAACTCCTGAAAGTGACTTTATGTAGGGCAGTGTTTTTAAGTATTTTATAAACTCATCAAGATTAATTGCACTGCCAAATATCATATCAATATTAGGGTTTCTATACCAGGGACATATATAGGATTGTATATCACGATGAAGTTCCTCAACATTGCCACGATCCGTTTGCTCCATCCCAACCAAGGTCGCAGTGATCTTCACTTCTTCATAAACGGGATTTATGACTTCAACTTTGGCAAAGGGAGAGACATGTTCGTATAGGTATTCTCGGATGTTTTTAAGTTCGGCCAGGTTGAATTTTGGCAATTCCAAACTCTCACTTGTTTGTTGCACGGCAGGGGCAACGACAAGAACAATCTTTCCAGGCTCGAATAGCTCTTTCTGGTCTATGGGAGAGATACATTTTACATGATTAACCGCTGGAAATTTTTCAAGTACCAACCTTTCAATATCCCATGCCGTTACTCCTCTGTTTTTATGTGCGAGCCGCTCACTTACGCGGCAATAAAAATCATCAGCGGCCTCTTCAGATCTACCTCCGAATGAAGGCATTGGCTGAAACACAGAAGCTATCTCGGACCTGGACTGGACCAAACTGTCGATCATAAAGTTGGGGATATTATTTTTCCACATGGCAGTGGGTTTATGACGCTTCCACCGCAGCGTGAGCGCCTGGGTAAATACACTTTTAATTTTACCTACTCTTTTAGGGTGTCCGATTAGCGCAGCAATAATCCAATATTTTCCGGACGGCAGAATTGTATTATCATTATTGATTGTTGAAGGCATTTTAAGCTCGATGATGCCAGAGGTAATGAAGTGCTTTGTAGAATCTGAAATGACATTCCTTTCTTCAAACGGGAGCCAGGTATCTTGATAGACATAAAACCATTTTATGACGGGTAAATTATCTTCATTTTCAATAACAGCGCTCTGGCCAAGCTCAAAACAAAACGTGACAGTTTCATTAGGGGTGACTTCCTCAAGCCCTAGTAAGAGATAGCTATCGTGATCATATTGAGGAAGAAGATAGTCGGTTTCAGGCATCGCATCTTTAAAAATTGTTCGAACTCCAAACGGCTGAAGTTGATACACCTTCTCGTCAGCTTCGATATCGCTTTTTACAGGGGACTCTTTTTGAAAACTTATTTTGGTGGATCCCTTGTAGTTTAGCGATAGCGATTTCATTTGAGGGATATAGGGTGGGTTGGGCAATTGCAACTCGTCATTTTTTGCCTTTCTGAGAAGGTTTAGCGATGCCAAGCCCGCGTATTCATTATGACCAAAACCCATGTCAGGTTGTTTCAACTCTAGCTTTAGATAACCTGTCTTTGTAGTGTTATCAAAAGGGGGGAGGGGCGGGGTGATCAATTCGATATTTAAGTTCAGAGATTTTACATCCTCTTTTTTAATGTTAATGCTGGTATGGGGTGCTATTCGCTCTGCCGATGACTGCTTGTTGTCAGCATCTAGTGTTGAAAAGAGCGAAAATTTAGGGATCTTGTCGCCTTCGGGGTGAAATTTGTGATTGGAAAGTGCGGTCATAATCACCCGAAAGGAGTCATTGGTAATACCTTCATCATACTCTTTATAATACTCCTTAAACCCTCCTGCATTTCTTGGTAAATTATGCCAGGTTATTTCTAGAGAGAAGTCTTTGATGTATTTAGTATACAACTCATCATAACCAATCATAAATGAACTACCTACTATTGGTAATGGCCCGAAAGGGAAAAAAGGAACGCTGGTTTCTACCTTCCCCAGGTCATTATATACCTCCAACTGTTTTATGTCTTTTACGTCAACATCGATATCGAATTCGTTTACGATCAGGTGCTTCAAATATGAGTATGAATACATGGTCTCCTGATCTGAAATACCAACTTTCATTATCGGCCATTGGGTGTTGTATTGCTCGATTTCTGCTTTATCCCATTCTTCTCCCATTGGCTCAATAGCGGGAGCGCTCATGGGAAGGGTAAATGAGATAACAATAGTTCCACTGCTCCACTTGTGTGGCATTACCGTATATTCGGCTATATCCATCCATCTACTGGCAGTGGTCAACGAAATGGTGAAAGCCCGGGAAAATACCCTATGAAACACCTCATCGGCGGTCAGGTCTTCTCTTTTAGAAAGCCTTTCCAAAAAAGAGACCAGAGGTGACATCGATTTCAAATTGAATTGTATTCCTAATATTACTTCGCGCAGTCCTTCCCGTAAAATGAGTACGGGTGAGGCGATTGCAAATCCAACATCACTGACGTCCATGGTGCTGGTGACAATTTCGCCATGATCCTGGCTTAAAATAGGAAAAGGTTTTTTGGTAAAGTCAAATCCTCCGCCCGCCGAATCCAGCATCTTTGTTTGGTAGATACCGGAGATAAACTCGAAATAAGGTTCGATTTTTATATCCTCTTTCTTAGAGATATAAATCACACCCATTGAAGTGATCTGAGTTTTGTTCAGCGTGGTTCCCTTCTTTGCTTCGTAGAGATAGTCCAGTCCTTCATCGTCTACACCAGCCTTGAAAAGTGTACCTTCCTCAATCCTGTATGATTCTACGTGATCAGATAACCTGAGGCATACATGCACTTCATCGGGGTCAGGTGGTCTTGGACTTTGTTGTAAAATCTCTTTAAAAAAGTGGTCCAGGTGCTTGCCTGTAATGGCATTGAGATCATCTTTAGTATATTCATAAAGTTGTAAGAAGGATATAACTAAAGCCATGGCCGGATTATGCCGGTCATTGTTTTGTATAGACTCATGAAAAAGACTTTTAGCTGTGTAAATGATTCTATGTGCACTAGCCAGAAAGGAATCGATCTTTGTATCCAATTTAGCTATGCTTTTCTTTCTGGAGATAGCACGTTTGACTGGTAAAACATCAATGGACTCATGCTTCAATTCAATCCCGGCCTCAAAAAAAGCCTCAATAGCCTGGCTTTTAAGTTGCTCAATTTCATCGATGAAAAGCGATATTTTTTGATCAACTGATTGTAACAAGATTGAATTCGTCGCCACATCGGTTAGTTTACTAAATAGCGTTAAAAAGACATTTAGCTTCCTTAATACCACCTTCGGTAGTGCATTTCCATCAATGATCGAATAAGTGACGGACAGTTCAGGTTTGCCACCGATGATCTTAGCCAGAAAAACAGAAACATCACTTGCGAAAAAAGTCTTCCAGCTTTTACTGAATTTAGGATTTACAGATTCAGGGTAGCCGTCGGCATATAAATAAGCCGCATATTTTTCAGCAAAAACAAGGAAGTCGACTAAAGTCCTTTCGTCGATTTTAAAAAAATCAGGTGAAAGCGCTTTAAGAGACCGGTTATTTCTTGATGAGCCATTCAGGCTGTAAGAGGCATTTTCGATCTGTCCCGACTTATCATGAGGCTTGTTCATACCTTGTCACCGCTTATCACATGTTCCGAACGTTGGTTCCTTCCTTAATATAGAATGGGTATACAATATTGCCGCGAACGTTAATTTTTCTTATGGTGTAATCCAGTGTGATGTAAACGATCCCTTCGAAGGATTCGGAAGTATCTACCGAAATTTCATTTAATGTCACCCTAGGTTCATAGTTGAGAATAGCAGTCCGAACACTGTCCGTAATTCGATTGACAAAAGTGCTGTCTATGCTGTCAAAAACGAATAACGATAATGTACAACCAAATTTTGGGTTCATGATCCGTTCTCCTGGTGAGGTAGACAAAATAATTCGGATGCTCTCTTCAATATCTTCCTCCTCTTCGACCATAGTCGGTATATTGGAAATAAAGTCAAACCTGGGCGGAAAGGCCCACCCTCGTCCCAAAAATGTATTGTCATTCATATTGTTTTCTATCATTATGCAGCTGTCTGCATTCTTTAACCTCCAATCATTACTGTGGGTAAACCCAGCACGATTTGTCCGCCGTGTGCGGTAGAATCGCCCATTCTAGCTGCGGGTTTACCCCCAATCATTACCGTTGCAGATCCTTTAATAATGGTATCCGGTGGTCCAACACATACACATGAGTCGCCTAATACTGCGGCCGGCATATTTCCTATTAACACTGTAGGAGCTCCTGGTCCCACCACAGGTCCACCTACATGTGGGATGGGTGGCAAGCCTGGTGTTACCATCGGGCAAACATGTAAATCTGTTATTCTCGCTGCTGGTGGCATATTTTAACTAATTAGTATAGAATCACACATTACAGAATCTTTAAAAGGTCAATTAATCATTACCATGGCTCCTTTAACTTCTACCTGTCCGCTGGCTTTCAGTGCGGCCTGCGCCGAACCCTGTGCTACAAAAGCCATTTTTGCCTTGGCGCTTACATTACTTCCCTCAATATTGGCGTCACCTTTCGATGTGATAGCTACTTCCATTGCATCCACCGAAAAATTTCCTTTTGAAGTGATTTTAATGTCCTTTGGGCTGTCCAACACAATGCCACTTTCTGACAGCGTGATCTCGTTTTGATTTTGATCAACAAGGCTTATTGACTTTTCGTCATCACTCAATGCAATTTTGTTACCGGCAGGTGTTTCAACTGTGATACTCTTTTTGTCTTCATCAAATACTAACTTGAGCATGCTCTTGGTTACAATGGCTTTGGTATTGTTCTTCTTTTCCGGTGTGAACGGAGGCTTTTTCTTTTTACCGTATAAGGACCCCAATATGATTGGAAACCGCGGATCCTCATTCAGGAAGCCAAGGACTGTCTCATCGCCTACCTCAGGAAGAAAGAATGTACCATACTCTTCAGAAGCATATTCGTGGAGCAATCTTGCCCAGACTCCTATGCCTGATTCTTCAATCATGGGTACATCCACGAGTATTCGGTATTCACCATCAGGATCTTCATCAATTTGTTTTACAGTACCTATTTGCAGGCCTTGAATGCCTGGTAGCACGCCCATAGCGGGCGGGGAAACTAAGGTTTTACTTTCAGAAAAAAATTTAGCATCCAGCCCAAACCCAACTTTAGTTATCCAGGTACCACCACTGAAACTGTGCTCAATCTCGGAAATAAAAGCATCGCCATTAAAACGTTCTCCAAAACCTTTAAGCTGTATCAGCTTGCCTAATACCGGAGCGACGTGCCCGGGAAAGCTTACATAGCCACTTATCTTTGCCAACCGTAATTTCTGCAGCTTTGCGTTGGCCAGGCTTTTTAGTACTGCCGTATCCTCAGGAGTAGTTGATTGCATATTATAAACACCCGTATCCAATACGTCAGCCAGCTTTTTTCCTGAAATGTTCCCATGTTTATTTATACTGGGTTCTACCGACGTTCCTGTATTCTTTTTCAATTGGGTGCCGTCCCAAGAGGCGCATGATACGCTATTTACCTGAACCTGAGAGTCAAGTTCGGCGGCAAAATCAATTGTATCCGGTCCGTATTTAACGGCGATAACGGGATCTGAAGAAAAATCCGGTTTTCCAATTTCGAGTTGGCCATCGTTACAGATAGCCAGAAATCCGTTTACTTCTGCTCTTGACAAAATAAAATCCCAGTCTGTACTATCGTACTGGACTATTTTTTTATGCTTATTATCAGTGGCACTAATTTTATTCTTTAGTCCCGCATCGGCTAGAATCGTACTGATGATTTCGCTGTCTTTCTTGTCTTTGAAATACTTGCTCTTACGGCCAACGGTAAGCTTGAGAGCTTCATCCGCACACTTAAGAGTTAGCTGCGAGACAAGTCGGATAGATCTACTTTTTACTTTTATTCTTTGACCGATTATTACCCCCTTAAATACGGTCTGGTTTTTAGAGTGGTACCCGAAGCTTATTTCAATTTTTTTTCCGGGGACGAAATCTGAAGATTCACTGGCATCAAACTTTTCAGTGGTATGATCGCCGTCTAAAATAACCACCTTGGCTGTAGAAATGGTATTAATCTTTTTCTCGACTTCAATACTGATTACCTGATAGACATCCTTAATGGCTACACCATCAACTAATATTGAGTAGGAAGGAAAATCACTATCTGCGGTAAGAGGGGTTTTTATCATTATGTATCAGTCATTACTGAGGCGTGGAAAAATAATTCGTTGGTTAGGCTTTATAGAGTTAAAGTCAACCAGGTTATTAAACTGCGCTACCTGGATGTAATATTTTGGATCACCATAAACTTTATAACAAAGGCCTGGTAGATCATCTCCATCAACCACAGTAACAATATGTGATAAGTCAGGTGAGCTTTTATTCTGTTCAGCTGCTCTGGTCACAGGGTCTATGAACTCCTGAAATGAAGCTTTTAACTTTGCGCGTACGGGATCACCGTCAGGCTTAAATAACATGAAATCTGTTTCCAAATCAGTCATTATACCGCGGAACAGGAAATCAGAACCCCATCGTACTTTCAGATAGTTTGATCGGTGAATGTTTCCATTTATATCTAAGCACAATTTTCTTAGTTTCTTGATATTTTGAAGCACGTCATCACATCCTGGAATGGCCCCGGTAGAGTCAACGACGAAGGTCAGTTTGAGTAGCTCTTTATCAGCCGTTCTATTTGCCGGCACACTTTCACCATTGCTCAATCGCAAAATATCTTCTCTCACAGCCGGCATAGCAGTCCTTTCATAATTCTCAGGATTTACCTGAAGAACATAGTCATCTACCTTTGAAGAGAAATCAGGTTTTTCATAAGCTTCGATAACCAGTTTTTCTCTTTTACCGCTGCCAGCTGCCATATTATCTACCTTCCTTTTTCCGCAAGTATTCTTCTAATTTTTCCATACAATCACTTATGATATCCTCTTTTAGTGAAGCCAGATCAACAGAAGTACTTTTGTTTGATTGCTTTTCATCTTCTCCTTCAAATTTGGCCTGAATTACAAACTCTTTTATGTGTAATGGCATAGTGATCAAACATCTAAAAGTTTTATGTCGCTGTAGCGGAGAATGATTGTTTCAACCAGAATAGCTGAACTGCCTCCAGCCATTGCGTCCAGTTTACCAATCTCTAGTTTATAGGGGAATGCTTCTTGAAACTGCCACCCAAGTATAGGGGAGCCTGTTTTGTCCAGCAGTTTCAAAAAGACCGTTTTCTTTTCAATCTTTTTTGAATAGTCTTTCAACAACCAGCTATAACACCAATCCCTCAGCTGAGATGAAGATGGCAGCATACCTCTTTTCAATGTGAGATCTGAAAAGGACGTCTTTCCCGGGAGGCTAATTTCACTGTTATTATCACCTCCCTCTTTTACGCTGTTTATGCCAAGTGTCATAGATATGCCAGACACTTCCATAAACCTGGTGTCATCTGAGTTAGGAATATCGCTAAAGGAAACGCTAAAGTATAACCCTACCATAGGGTAGGGCTCTCCAGCACTGTTTTGGTTTGCCATAAATCAATGGATCCACTAATCAGAAGCCGACGGAATTTATCCGGTCGTAATGGCCAATCCCTCATGTACGAGTACCAATGACTCAACGGCGGCGTCACTGCTACCGGAGTTCAGATCCGTACTCTTTATGGACTTGGGAAAGGCATTGGTTAATGTCCAAACAATTTCTGCCTTTCCGGACTCATTTAATAGTTGTATTACTACACTTTTTCGCTCAATCACATTAAGCTGAATCTGGTTATACCATTCAAAGAACTTAATGTCAGTTGTGAAATGCCCCTTCTTTAAAGTAACGTCACTGTATTTTCGTAATCCAGGCATTTTAATCTTTGAAAATACCGGACTGTCGCCATGTCTGTATTCACTTACATCGGTTTCAGCATCAAGACCTGAAACTTCCTGAAAGGAGGCTTCCATTCCTCCATCTATTTTTACCAAAAAATAAAACTTTGGTAGAGGCCATACATTATCTTGTTTTTCACCAGCCATATATATTAATATTTATGCGTTATCGATTTATTTAATTGTAGAATTTAGTGTTATGACTTCTGCATTTGCTGCTGGAAGGTTATTACAATAAATTCTGCCGGTCTTACCACTGCCAGCTTTACAGTGATATTCATGAATCCATCGAGAATGTCAGTAGGAGTCATTGTTACACCAAGCCCTATGTCTACGCTGAAAGCGTCTTCAGGCACAGCTCCTGCCAGTACACCTCTTTTCCACTGATCGGTAAGGAAGTTGGTCATCATTCCTTTCACCGTGACCCAGGTATTGGAAACATTAGGTTCAAATACATATCCCTCCGAAGCAATCTTCAGTGATTGCTCAATCATTATCACGGCACGTCGTACACTTAAATACCGCCAGTCCTGACTATTACCGTCCAAAGTACGTGCACCCCAAACCAATACGCCTTTTCCGGGGAAGCTTCGTATTGCATTCACTGCTTTACCATCTAACGGCATGTTAAGGTCTTCCTGATCCTTATGGGTGATGTTAACTGTGGGTTTCACCACGGAACCCATAGACACATTCGCCGGTGACTTAGCTACTCCAACAGTTCCATCAACCATGGAAATAATACCTGCCATAGCAGCACTGGGGGGAAGAATATTCATTTTGCTTCTCACCTCAGAAACGATTGTCTTGTACAAGGGAATACTTGTGTACATAGCATTATGCAGGGCGGTGAGGCGCTCCTCCGAGGCATCACCAATTTGGGTGGCTGCTGCTGCTATGGCTGCTGCGGAAGCAGAAGCTGCAGCAGCGGCAGTTGCGGCGGCGGCAATGGCATCGGTGTCGGCTGCCTTTTCTGCTGCCTCAGTGGCTTTCTGTTCTAAGTCAGCCGCTTTTTTCGCCGCGGCATCCGCCTCTTTCTTGGCTTTATCTGCGGCCTTCTGTGCATCATCAGCAGCTTTTTTCGCTTCTTGAGCCTGTTTGTCGGCATCTGCTGCCTCAGGGTTTTGTGCGAGTGCAGCCTTGGCCTTCTCGGCGGCGCTGGTCGCCGCTTTAGCCGCTTTGTCTGCCGCTTTTAATGCCGCGTTAGCCGCATATAGAGCTGCGTTGGCATTAGATGCTTCAGCCATAGCATTTGCAGCTTTTGCAGCTGGGATTGCTGCGGCAGCTTTGGCTGCAGCGGCGGCTTCAGCCGCCTGGGCAGCAGACTTATTCGCTTTATCAACGGCATCGGTAGTCGTTGGTGAAACATCCGGGGGGTTCGTAATTTCATCGATACCTACCAATAATAAATTAAGGGCGTCCGTTTTTTTCTTATCAGCGTCAGCCTTGCTCAAACTGTCGGATAACATTGTTTTAAGTTCGCCGAGGTTTGAGATACTGTCAAGAGAGACGTCCGTAACTGGCACCACGGTACTTTCTACCCAAGGGTAGTATGCAGCGCTCCACTGAAGATGATTGTTGCCAATCCCTGTTCTGAATTTTTCTATTACGTCATGTTCGTCTCGGGTTCGGGGCAGATAGCCATTGTAAACGTCTAAAAGTGCTACCCTCCTGCTAGGCATGTCTACGCCACAATGCATTAGCATATTTTGCTGAAGGCTATAACAATCCGCCTCACCCAGCAGCACTGCATCAGGAATAACAACCATAGTAGGCTCCATTTCTTTTAGCAATGTTTTTATACCCTTGTCGTTTTCCTGTGGGTTTAATACGGGGGCCTGTACTCCTTTTGAATAGTCATAGAGTCCAACGGAGATAATGTAACATGTAGAACCCCCGTTAGCAAAGAAGAGCCGTAAGGCATTGTACATGTAATAGTTGGTCTCTTGCTTTACTTCAAGCTTGAACGGCTCGCCGTCATCACCCTTATCTATTTCAAACTTGATTTTTGGTCCTTCCCCAAAGAAATCATGATACTCGTTGAGAGAGGTAATACGCGTTGGTTTATTAAGAATGGTTTTATTATTTCTTATCGCTTTTTCTGTGTATCCGATAAAAGCTGGGACGGCAGTAGCTACAGCAACGGCTGAAGTAGGAAAGGCGCTCTTTTCCTCGATATAAACGCCCGGGGTAGCATAGACTTGTGGCATAGTTTAGTTAAAGTTTGGGTTATAAATAAATGTACATATCTGAATAGGCATCAAACCGGTCAAGGTTTTTGCTCACCTTAATTCTATCTAAATTAGGAACGGGTAGCGCCCTTCTTTTTTTAGAAACCTGCCTACCTGCTTTTATATCGGTTAGGCTGTATTCTACTTCATAGTCAATATCATAAGTTTCACAAAGTTCGATTGGACTTGACGTCTCTAAAACGACAGCACTTACCCCATTGCCCAAATCCGCTGTGCGAACATCTTTTAACAAGAGTTGACTTTTACCTGCATAGATTTTAAAATCGCTAAAAGCAACCTCTTCTTTCTCTACGATATTATAACGCCACGTTACATGCTTGGCACCTATGGTGGCGGCGTAGTACAATGGCTCATCACCAGCGAGGGAGCCAGGTCGGAAGTCAAGTTCAAGAATGGCGAACAGATTCCTTTTTCTACTTTCCAAAGGATAAAAGTTAAGAACGTCACTCTCATTTGATTTGAGCTTAAGGCATCCCAACTGCAATAAGTCGTTGAACGGATATTTTTGCCTAAACTCAGCATAGCTACCATTAAATATTTCCGCGAAACCGTTGTTATATAAATCGGCGAAAACGCTTATAAT
>JBCDHA010000046.1:0-12550 GCA_038750705.1 Bacteroidota bacterium | reverse complement strand
CGGTACCCTGGTAGTTGAAATTAGGGTATGCGAGGATAAGGTTTCCGTCGCCAGGATCGAATGACGTGTTGACCAGCGTGTGGCCGGACTGTCCCCAGTCTGGATCGTAGTTGATACCGGTGATATTGGTGTAAGTCTCCCCAAAGATAGAGATCACGTCTGCTGCGTCCCTCGCGGGAGGCACAGGTGCAGATGTGGTCGGTTCGGTGCCTCCACCTGATCCAGAACCATACAGCGCCAAGTCATCTATAAAATAAGTGCCATCAGTGAATGTCTCTAGTTGAAAGAATAGCACTATTTTATCGTACTTATCACTTTCAGACGCAGGGAAATCAAAGGTAAGCTCTTCCCATTCATTAGCCCCTACGCTCGTGGTTAGGGATATTTCGGTTGCAATTCCGCCATCAGCTTTATCCTCAAGTTTAAGTGTTACCTGATAGCTGGTTTCAGATGAGTATACTTTCAATTTAAAACCTGAATTACTGTTAAAGTCAAATTTGGAGTCGAATGAAATTTGACTATTAGCGAACTCAAGACCGGCATCTCTGACTATTTGACCCACTTTGCAAGATGTGTTAACCATATTGTCAAAATCAGGGTTGTCAACAAAAGT
Organism: Bacteroidota bacterium; assembly: GCA_038750705.1. Lineage (GTDB taxonomy): Bacteria > Bacteroidota > Bacteroidia > Cytophagales > Cyclobacteriaceae > Fulvivirga. Next base: position 11,937 of record JBCDHA010000046.1, on the reverse strand, counting down.
GTACGCTCCCCCGTCATTAAATATGTCGTCGCCGGGGTCTGTCTGAAAGGTTAAATTCAAGTCAGTAGCGCTGAGTGATTGTGCTGTTTCAGGAGTACAGGGGTCGCCCGCTGAAACAATAACCGTTCTTACTACTTCGGCGGCGTCATTGCCATCCGAGTCCGTGACATTGTAAGTTATCATGTACGTACCTTCCACATTAATATCCACAACATCACCGCCAATCACAATTTGGTCGCTTATATCACCGTCCTCTGCATCATTCGCTTCTGCTCCCGGGTCTTCGAATGTGCCTCCAACGTTGATATTTACTGTGGCATCTCCGTTTAATATGATTACCGGTACAGTTCCTACAACGCCTGCCTGCACCACATCATCAAAATAAAAGGTGCCGGACGTGGTGCCAGGGCCATCTGCAAAAATCACCAATTTTGGATAGGTGTCTGAAGAGGCAAACTCAAATGAAAGTATTTCCCAACCGGTGCCTCCATGACTTGCTGCGGTTTCAATTGCATTTGTTTCGGTAATCTCTAATTTCAGCAAAACATCGATGGCTTCTTCAGACCAAAAGTTCATTTCGATGGTATTGCCGTTTGTTAAATTGACAGCTGTTCCCAGGTCAAAGGCAACACCTTCAAAAGCAGCTCCACTATTGGTAATGGCTCCTACATTACCGGCTTTGTCATTTGTTCCGGATTCATCCGGGTTTGCCACTATTTCAAACGAAGCGCCATTAAAAACTTCGGGTTCGTAACGCGTGTTGGCGGCGTCAAAAGTAATGGGCAAGGAAGCTATTTCAGGGATTAATATGGTAAACGTATCTTCGAATGTATCTGATGCACCGGCTCCGTTACTTGCCGTCAATACTACAGTATATTCGCCGTTGATGTACGTCTTTATAGGATTGATTTCGGTTGACGTGGTCGAATCTCCAAAGTCCCATAAATAGGTATCGGCATTTTCTGAAGTATTAATGAATGTTACTGTACCTGTATTTTCGTTTATGGTTTGAGTAAAGCCTGCAACAATTTGAGGCAGTTCATCGTCGTCATCATCATCTCCACAGCTGACCAGAAAAATTGCTAAGATGAACACCGGGATCACCTGAGCGTATTTGTAAAATAGTTTCATAATATTTATCGTTATTTTTTAATTCAATTCATTATTGGTATACCCTAACATAATCCACCAATAGGGTCTGAGGAAATACAGTTTCGCTGTTAGGTGGGTCAACAAAGTTTCCTCCCACAGCAAGATTTATTAAGATGTAGAAAGGCTTGTCAAACACCCATTCTCCGGGCACATCATCAGGAGTGATCTGATTGTATAGTACATCGTCTACATAGAAATTAATGAAGCCGGGCCCCCACTCAATACCGAATATGTGGAAGCCCGTATCAAATCGGTCGTTTTCAAGGTCATAGGATTTGCTTTCAGCGGGCTCATCGCATAGGGCTTCACTTCCGCAGTAGCCCGGACCATGAACGCTTCCCAACACTATTGTGGGTTCCTGGCCGCGATATTCCATAATATCTATTTCTCCGGCCCCAGGCCATGGATTAGTATCTATGTCTGCACCTAACATCCAGAAGGCAGGCCATATGCCCTGGCCATAAGGCAATCTCATGCGAGCCTCAAAACGGCCATACTGCTGTTCAAATTTCCCTTTAGTGAGCAGCCTTGCTGAAGTATATGCTGACCCTTGAAATGATTCCTGCTGTGCAGTAATCAGCAGAAAACCGTTTTGAACTTCTACATTTTCAGAACGATCAGTATAATACTGGAGTTCTTGGTTTCCCCAACCATCACCGTTAGGACCGTTACCAATATCAAAACTCCAAATCTCAGAGTCCGGAGCGCCGTCCACATCAAATTCATCCGCTATTACCAGATTATTCAACGTTGTCACCTCTTGTGTATCGTCTGTATTACAAGCCGATGCAAAAACAATGATCATCAAAAAAAGCATACGTTTAGATAACATTTTGATCACTTTTAATTCAAATTCTTTTCTCACATTCATCATCATTATAATTTATCTGTAGAAGTAAATATTATCGACAAGTATATTGGAAATACCACCTTCAACAAATGCTACTCGGGCCACCTTAGTTAGATTAGGAGAGCCGTTAAAACCACCTCCGGTACCGAGTGTAAACCCAGTAACCGGTATGTCAATACCTACCCATTGCCCCTCTGTTAATTGTGATCCTTCTATTCTATAACCGCCCCCTGTGTCATCTACACGGGTTTCTGCAGGTCCATCGTCTGTTCCATTGGCGCCGAAGTCGATAATCTCTACAACCAGGCCATCAGATGCACTGAAACTTTGGTTAACTTGTATATCCACATGTAAAAATTCTAAACTGGATACGTCTGCTGGCTCATCCCATCCGATGCCGACAAAACCCAGGTTAGAATAGTTAATGACAGCATCACCATCGAAATCTGACTCTTCAATTTGAATATCAGGGTTATTAAATGCCGCCGCGTTGAAGCCCGATTGGCTGGTGTAAGCCTCGCTGAAAATTGAAATCACGTCTTCGGCGTTTCGTGCAGGCGGAATTGGAGCCGTGTCAAACTGGCCTAAAACACTCACATTTAACGACCCTTCTGCCCGCACTCCATCAATGCTAGCCGTTATTTCGGCCATCCCTGTATTGAGAATAGATACAACTCCTTGTTCATTGATTCGGGCTACCTCAGGATCGGTTGAGCTGAAGGCAAAATAGGAAGTAGCTACGGAAATAGTCTGATTTGTTCCATTGGCTAAATTGAAGGTTTGTGTCAGGGGAATTAATAAGAGCTCCTGTCCAATGAAAGCCTCAGTCACAACGTCTTCACCGTCCAGGATAGAGGGCTGCGATTGTGCAATAGTGCCCAGTTTTTCAAACTTTAGCTCATCAATCCAGAAAGTGTAACCGACCTCCAGGCCTTGCCCTGCCTGAGCGCCCGCTGGTATAATTCCACCTGCGGAAAACTCGAAAACCGTTCTCACCCTTAACAGTTTAGAAGGGTCCGGAATGGGTATGGTATACTTTTGCCACTGAGTAGTAAAATCCACATCTGAGGCGACGGCTCTGAATTCCTTACCAAAACTCAGAGAGCCGATAGTGGCAGCTTGGGTAGATTTTGCCCAAAACGTCAGTGCATCGAATCCTGTCAGGTTTCGTCCGGGACCATCTATTATAAAACTTGCTCCGGCAAAATTACCATCGGGATCGTCAGCATTAGGTACGTCAATACGTATGGACGCATCACTTTCAAATCCTTCACTCTCATCGATAGAAAACACATCAGCTTTAGCGCCATCACCAATAAACGGGAAATAAAAATCAGTACCCATACTAACGAAATTATCATCGAAAATTTCACCTTCCTTACTAAAAGTGGCAAACTCCACATCATCGGAAACGCTTCGATCACAGCCGGAGCTAACGGCAAGCAGCGCACAAATTGCTATCGTTTTTAAGCTGTCTATTTGTATATTCTTCATTTTTTTATCTTCTTATTTCCCAAGATTAATGTGTACATAGGTTCTGAATTCCCATTCGTTTCCATTAGGGAAGCCGACAGGGCTAATGATCGGAGAGGATTCAAATTCTTCTGTTTCATTAGGAAGATAACGTGGAGAATTCTCATCCAGCGAACGCCACATAAAACGCAAGCCTAAGGTTGTACTGGGAAGAATAAACCAATCCTGTTTCCCAACCGTAGTAGATATGTCAGCCATTATTTGCAGTGGAAAAGTCAGGTTAAAATCCTGATGATAATCAAAGGGACCCCAATCATTGAATTTGAGATGGGAAGACAATTTGACTGTCTTGTAGATGACTCTGACATCGCCACCGAATCGCTCGATTGATCTTGTATCCGGTCCATTGGCCTGGCCATTTCCGCCGTATAGGTTGGCAATAATTCCTAATTCAGGATTGATCTTGGACACAATGCGAGTATTAACTTCCCATAAGTCTAATGCCGGAGGAGCGCCCTCAGCGGGTGTGGGTATCCTTCCCGTACCGGGGAAAATAACGGCGGCGTCCTGCGTGGTAGGTAAGTGACGATAAACCACTCCAATACTTGCCGCTAATTTGGCATCTTCAGATCGGTCATTATCCCATTCATACATCCATGTACCTGGTGTAGGGTCATAAGTCAATAGCAACTCACCCCCAACGGTTTCTCTGTTAGATCTTACCACAAAAGGGTCGTCTATTATATTTCTGGATCTCCCGGGAGAATCTTCAGGAAGATCGTCAGGCATTGCATCTACAAGTGGCTTCTGATACATAAAGTTTGGCGCTATTTGCCATTTGCCCATGTTATAGGTGAAACCGGTGAAGAAATTATTTACATTTCCACTGCCACTGTCTTTTAACCGCCATCCTGTAAATGTTTGCGTGTAATCTCCGCCACCGTTTGCTACTAAGCCCATGGAGGCGCCCTGCGCATACCAGTTAATGCGGCCTGAAGAATACGTTAATTTAACTTTACCTCCCCATGTATCGGACCCCTGAACTTCATCGGTAAAAACCTGATAGCTGCCTTCGCTACCTCTGACGAATTGGAATTCACGACCCACCAACGGATCGCCTCCCCAGATACCTCCCGCTTGAACCGTAAGTTTACCTACTTTGGTTTCGGCCATGAGTGTGGCTCTTCTTGTTCTTGGCTGTGGAACGGCTATTGAGGTTACCGCCACACGTGGATCGTCCAGATCTTCGTGGAAAATACCGGTGAGATTAAACCTGCCCACTTCGCGACTGTATTTTACCAATACGGCAGGGTTGGCTCCCCACCATAGCTCTCTTCCATAGGCTACCTTAAATCCTTTTAGGAACTTCTTACCTTCGAGTTCCATTCCCTGTGGCGCTAAGCCATTATAGATGTCGATGTTTTGTCCATAGTTAGCTTCCGGGTACAGTCCGAAGAAGTCTCCTTCGTAACCCCAATGATAATGGCCTGTTCTGTAGAATCCCTGCAGATCAAAGTGGGAATGGTTCCAGGTATATTCTGCCTGGTATACCTGCACGCGCTGCAGTGCATCCAGAACGGCGCTACCCGTTGTGGTGGTCACATTCACCGGTCGTCCACGGTTTTCATAAAAGATCTCATTTATTGGATTTTGAGCTACACGACCTAAAATGTTGAACGTAACGTTTGCTCTTACATTGGCGGCAGGATTAGCTTCAAAACCTACGAAATAAGACTCCATATTATCGAATCCCAGTTCGTTAGGAAAGCTCACATTGTTCGGATCAGGATCATCCGGTGTAGTGATAAGCTTGCCACCAGTGTGAAATGTAGTTAACTCTGCCCGAAGTTCACTCACCCGGAGTTTGCCCCCGGTTTCTCCGCTTAACGCTGCTTTATCGCCCCTTGCCTTAACCACAGCATCCATCAATTGAATTCCGGCAAAGTGATTTTCTACACCTTGAGCGCTGGCGCCACTGGCATAAGGATCGAATACATGAGCTTCTTTCAGTGCATAATACGCAGCCCTGGGATAAAGTGTGTACAGCCCCCTGGCATCGGTTCGGCCTTTGGCACATATACCAAACCACTCCTCATTCATATTATTGGTGCCTTCCTCAAAATCAAGGTAGTACCCCCCATTCGCCCATGATGCAGTGTTATCGTGAACATCCAAATTTCTGGTCTGACCATATTTCCACCAACCATCGCTGAACTGGAAGGTGAATCCACCAATGGAGTTTCCTGCCTTACCTAACCCTGCCGCGTTCGCGTAGATCTCTTTCCAGTTTTCTACCATGAAATATGCTTGCATTTTTTGATCCTCGGAATTAGTGAGGGCATTGTATGCATCAGTACCGAATTCGGTAAATAGAATAGGTTTATCAAGTTCGTTCTTCACTCTTTCGAACGCATCGCCAAAAGACTCCCCCCGATACATATTAACCCCATAGATATCAACGTCCTTACATTCTTGAGCAATGATGTCAGCAAACAACAAATCTCCATTGCAAATGGCTACCGGATGCGATGGGTCAATTTCTTTCATTTTCAAAACCGCATCATTCATGAGTTTATACATAGGTCTGCCGCGCTTTTCCCCGATAAATCTCTTTTCTTCTTCATCGTCAGGAAAATCTTCCGTTTCGGCGCCGGCCCAGAACAACCCATAATTATTTTCGTTTCCCAGCAGAAATAGTAATAAGCCGGGAGTGTTTTTATACAATTCGGTCATTTCAGAGACTTCCGAAAGTAATAATTCCTGAGTTGCTCTATCTCTGTAATCCGTAACTGCTACCCAGGCGCCATCAATAGTTAATCCATAACGGCCAAATGAATGGTTAAGCATGGTGTATATGCCGTAATTATTATAGATGTAGGTTATCCATCTGGGCTGTATGCCGGTATACACGCGAATGGTATTCACGCCCATATTTTTTAATAAAGACATTTCAGCATCAAGCGCTGCTTTTATAATGTCATCGGGCTGATTCCATAAGCTGTAAGAAAAATTGGTGCCAATGGGAAAGTAATCCCAGTTCATTCCATTTACCATGAAATCCTTGCCATTTACGATTAGTCTCATCCCGCTGTTGTCCTTCAACACCGATACACGATCAGCCTGCGCAAGTGCAGAAGAGGCGAACAGCAGAAGCACTAATACTAAGTAGATGTTTTTCATATTAGAGTTGCTTTTTGGGTTTAGATACAGGAGTTGTTCTCCTGGGTGATTTTTTTTGGTTCTACTAATATATCCCATGAATCTATCATGTACAAAATTGATCAAATGTAGTTCTATTTTGATTTCTTTGTTGGAAAGCTGACTACGTCAATATTCTTCATAGACTACTACAAAATTCTTTCGAAAACGTTTTAATCGACAATTAATGCATATGTTTACCAAACATTGTATTATACATGTTTAATTCTATCAATGCTGGTAAGTACAGTCTCATATTGGTTCTACTTTTCTTGAGCTGCCCGCCTGCAAAGGCTTCCATCGGAAAATATCCTATTAAGAATTTTACACCGGCCGAATATGGAGCCGGGATTCAAAATATTGATTTTGCCCAAAACAGAGATATGGCGCTGTTTGTTGCCAACAACCTGGGGGTTTTATCTTTTAATGGTAGTGAGTGGGAAACCCACGCCTTTAAAACCGGCAAAAAAAAAAGAGCTTTAGCTTTCGATGAAAATACGGACCGATTGTATGTGGGTTCGCAAGGTGATTTTGGATATTTTGAGGGTGACTGGAATTACGTTACTCTGACTGACAAGATTCCGAAAGGATCAAGGGGCTTTGACGAGGTGTGGGATGTTTTTCTCTTTGATTCTAACGTGTATTTCTGCACCTTTCAGGCCATCTATGTATTTGATGGAGAGTCTATTTTCGTCATTAAGCATGATCGTGGGTTTAATCGATCTTTTTGCATAAGTAACAGGCTATTTACCCAAGACCCTTCCGGCAAACTTTTCGAGATCAAGGGCAATAAACTTACTGCTGCTTTTCCACAGGGTCAAACGGGTCAAATTGTGGCCGGCATAGTTCCGAAGGATGGGGGTTATCTTCTATTTTATAATTCCGGTAAAGTTGAATTTTCAACCCTCTTGGGAGTTTCTACTACGTATCCCGGTCTTATGCAGGACTTAAATGAGAAATACGTTAACCATGTTTTGCAATTGTCTGATACACGTTTGGTTATATCCACTCAGGTGGCAGGCTTGTATTTGTTTGATATGCAAAGTGAGGTTTTGGAGCATATAACCATAGAGGATGGATTGCAAACCAATGCCTGCCTTCGAACTTTCCAAGACCAAACTGGTAATTTATGGGTAGGTATGCAAAATGGGATTGCATTGATAGACATAAACTCTCCCCTGCGTCTGATCAGCCAGAAAACTAATATTCAAGGAAGTGGGTATGACGCTTACGAGACAAATGCCGGCACTTACTATACTACTTCAAATGGCATCTATTATTTAAAAAGAGGCCTCTTTCGAAGTGTTTTCTTAAAAGGAACAGAAGGCCCGGCCTATGGAATACAAATGATTGGCAATAAGTTATATGCAGGGCATCACACCGGACTATTCCTTCTGGAAGAAGGCACGGCAAAACGTTGTGCCGCAACGGACGGTCTCTGGCAGATCAAGCAGTTGCGTTCCAATCCTGAGTATGCGGTAGGCGGAACTTACTCCGGATTACACCTTTTCAGGTTCAATGATTTTCAGGAATTAGAAGGCGTACAAAAAATTAAAGGCTTTGATGAGTCAAGCCGATTTTTTGAGGAGGATCGAAAAGGTAGAATTTGGGTAGGACAGTTTTACAAAGGGCTATACCAGCTGAATTTGGAGAATGAATTGACCGAAGCAGTGGTCCAAAATGTGTCCGACCTCTACGATCTCCCCATACAAGAGCATATAATTTTGAGTAAAATTGATGACCAACTTTACTTGGGTACTGAAGCCGGCGTATATAAGCTTGATCAGCCTTCTGATAAAATTGTAAAGGCCGAGGTTTTCTCGAATGTAATAAGAGAAGACTGGGTTTATTTATTTACACAGGACAATCAGAAGAACGTCTTTGTATTTACTGATAATTTGGTAGGGTTGTTTAAGCAGGTGAGTGCGAACAACTACGCATATGTACCTTCATCGTTATTTCAGTTACGTCAATATTTTAATAACGATCTTTTGAACGTGGCCAAGAATATAGGCGATGGAGTCTTATTCAATGCCAATGAAGGGTTCATTTACTATAATTCTAAATTGGAGGATCGGTTAACTATTGAAAAACAGCCACTTATAAGTGAGGTATATAATGTAGCGGAAGATAGTATTCTTTATGCCAGATCACCGTTTGAAAGGCGATCAGCGGATATTCAACATGTGTCAGTTACACAAGGCACTAAAATTTTAAAGTTTGTGGTTGAGTCCTTTAAGTTCAAGGACGTGAACAACAGGCAATTTCGCTATCTGCTCAAAGGTTTCGATGAAGGATATGGAGACTGGGTAAATACTACAACTAAGGAATATACCAACCTTAAAGAAGGTGAATATGAGTTTTATGTACAAACCCTGAACTCTTTAGGTGAAATTGTGACCAGCGCTCCCTTGATGATAGAAGTAACGCCACCTTTTTTTAAAGGTGTATTCGCCAAAGTAATGTATGCTTTGCTCGTAGTTTTTGGATTATTACAGACCTACAGGTTTCAAAGGCAATACTACAAGGGAAAAGAAAAGAGACTTGAGAAAACGAGGCAGCAGGAATTAGCTCAAAATCAAAAGGAACTCCAACAGCTCAAGGAAGAAAAGATCAAAAGTGAGTTACGTCATGTAAATAACCTGCTGGCAGCTTCTACAATGAACCTTGTGGTTAAAAACGAGTTCATGGAGAATATTAAAGAAGAGCTAAAGCAGGTTCGTGTGAAGGGGGAAGTAGCTGAAACGCGTAATGCATTAGAGAAAATAGTTAAGGAAATTGACACTACCTTAAAATTACAGGAGGACTGGAAGCAGTTTGAATATCATTTTGATCATGTCCACGGAGATTTCCTCACGCGTTTGACCAGCGAATTTAGAGACCTGACACCTGGTGAGCAGAAGTTATGTGCTTTTTTGAGACTTAAGATGGATACTAAAGAAATCTCGAATTTAATGAGCATCTCCTTACGGGGTGTGGAAGTAGCACGCTATCGCTTACGCAAAAAGCTAGGCCTGGAAAACTACCAAAACCTATCCAAGTTTATTTTGGAGTATTAACCCGGTCAGCGCTGGCATTTATAGCTTTCATGTAGTGGGTATGGGTGGAGTACTTTTACATACTAAACGCCTGGAGAGAGTCATGTAGAAATCATAGAAGTGAAACGGTTCTTTAATACTGGATATAAGCTATTGATTAAGAGTAGTTTGTTGACAAAATGAGATGAGCAGGCATTATCACAGTACAAGACAAAAGTTAAAACACAACTTATTGGGAAGATCCATCGGATGAATCTTCAATTTAATGCGGTAATCTGGCTTTTTTACTGTTTTACTCATGTTTTTATTCATCCGATGGTTTGATTTTGGTTTTTGTCGTGTACTGTGAGGCGTTATACACACTTGCCAAGAAAACCCTTGATTGATGCCATAAATAAGCTACCTTACCCGCGAGATTTAAGAGAGGACTTGGTCAATCCGTGCAAAATCCGTGTACAGCTCTCCCCAAAATCAGTGCACTAAAATTACTGCTCTCTGTTTTTATTACGGTAGCCGTTTTTATTTTTCTTATCATTTATCGGTTATTTTCCTATCAAAAGTGATAGGGTTAGAGGAAATTTGTGATAGGAAAATGTTGAAATGGTAAATCTTACTTCACGGCAACAAGAAATTATAAACATCATTGAAGAACGGGGACAAACGGCCATTTCCCGTATCAAAGAGCTTTTGAATGTTAAAGTAAGTATGCCAACTCTTAATCGGGATATGGCCAAGCTTGTCAGTATTGGCTACCTACAAAAAACGGGTATTGGCCGAGCAACGGCTTATGTTATTGCGCCTTATTATAAATTGTTCGCCCCCATTGATGCCGCCGATTATTTTGAACAAGACCCGGATGCACGAGGAGCGCAAAACAATTTCAATCATAATTTGATTGAATCATTGAAAGATGTAGAAATCTTCAGTCACAACGAGTCACAGCTTCTTGCTGATTTGAAAGAGGAGTATCACAGTAATGTCGCTACGCTTCCTCATACTTTATATCAGAAGGAATTGGAACGTTTAACCATTGAGCTAAGCTGGAAATCTTCTCAGATTGAGGGAAACACCTATTCCCTTTTAGAAACCGAAAGACTGTTCAAGGAAAAGCTGGAAGCGGACAACAAAACCAAAGAAGAAGCCATCATGCTTCTTAATCACAAGGACACTATCACCTATTTACTAGACCATAAAGATTTAGCCCAAAATCTTGATTTACGGACCTTGGAAGAAATTCATACACTGTTGATTAAAGATCTAAATGTCGGGCGTAATGTACGCTCTCGCGCCGTTGGTATTACTGGAACCGCCTATAGACCTTTAGATAATGAACACCAAATACGCGAAAATCTTGAGCTTATGTGCGAGTTAATCAATACTAAAGAGAGCGGCTTTGAAAGAGCCCTGCTCGCCGCGACACTTATCTCCTATATCCAACCGTTTGAGGATGGAAACAAGCGCACCGGGCGTATGATAAGTAATGCCCTGCTCATTGCGGATGATGCTTGTCCATTATCCTATCGTAGTGTGGATTCATTGGACTATAAAAAAGCTATGCTACTCTTTTACGAGCAGAATAACCTTACAGCTTTTAAGGATATTTTTATTGAGCAAAACGAATTCGCAGTAAAAAATTATTTCCAATAAAATTAGGTGAGAGGTCAGCAAATTAATCGATGTCCCCTATTTCGGTCACGGCCTTTGGTCCGAGCATGTTCTTTTAGTTTTTGACGGAATTTTTCTTTTTCTAAGTCAATACTGTGATCCGACTCATGCTGTTTTCTGCCATCTTCAAAATCCTGTAATCTTTCTGAGTTACTTTTATCAATTATTGCTATATGCTTAAAAGCTTCCGGCATAGTTTCGCTTAGTTCGTATCCACGATCAAACCCCCAACTCACGCAAGGTGTGCCGAGAAGTGAAAGCTCGGGAATAAGTTCTTTCACATGCTGTATATAAGATGGTGGTAGGCCCTGACGCAATAGGTCAGGATCTTATGGCCCACCACAGGCGACTTGCAGGAGTAGCCTGTAAAGCACCCTGCGGTGCCAGAAGAGTAATTTTCTGGTATTGAGCGGTCAGGGAAAAGGTACCGGAAAAGGCATCAGGTAAGTATAAAAGAGACGAATGAGAATGAACCTCTGCTGAAGTGTCGAGAAAGTTTATCTACAGTCAAAACCGAACTGTCTTGCGCGGCTAAGGGATAAGCATAGCGGAACCCTGTTT
>JBCDHA010000045.1:0-12594 GCA_038750705.1 Bacteroidota bacterium | reverse complement strand
TGATGTGATCTTCTCTTTGGCTACTATGCAAGATAGATTGGACCGGGCAAAGTGGAATAGTGTCAGCAGCAGTGACCAGTGCTACGTCTTGTTAAATCAAGGTGAAGATCCTGCTAAGTACGAAGCGCGACTAGAGCAGTTTGTTGCTAAGCATTATGATGAGGAGGATACGGATAAATTTCACTTGCAGCCTATGAACGATCTGCACTTTAATGAAAACTGGAGTAACTTTAACTATTCAAGTGTAGGTAAGCCAGAGATACTTGCCCTCTATATTATCTCCATCTTTTTAATTCTTACCGCCTGCGTAAACTTTATCAACCTTTCCACTGCGGTAGCCATGAAAAGGGCACGGGAAGTGGGCATTAGAAAAGTGCTGGGAAGTACTAGAAATCAGTTGGTCATACAGTTTTTGGCGGAGTCTTTGGGTATTGTGCTGTTATCTGTGCTGGCAGCTTTGGGTTTGGCCGAGTTACTGATCATGTATGTAAATCCATTTTTAGATGTGGTACTTGACATTGATCTCACAGACCCATTACTGGTGGGTTCGTTGGCTTTGGGTACGGTAATGATCACCTTGCTGGCAGGTTTTTACCCTTCAATAATCCTGTCAAAGTTTAAGCCCGTTCTGGCCCTAAAAAATCTTATAACCGCAAAACACAGCGGCAAAATATCTCTCAGAAAAGGGCTAGTAGTATTTCAGTTTTTTGTTTCCCAGGTATTTGTAATTGGTACAATTGTGGTGTTATGGCAAATTGAGTATATCCAAAAACTGGATCTTGGTTATAAACCGGATGCCGTAATTAATGTGAGAATTCCTGAAGAGGATGCAGAAAAGAAAAAAACGCTGCGCAATGAGATTTCTCGCATAGTAGGGGTCGAAAATGTCAGTATTACCTTTAGTAACCCCACCTCAGGCTCGGTCTCTGTTAGTAATTTTAAGGTAGAGGATGACCCGGACGATTTCTATTCCGCTATGAAGTATGTCGATGAGCACTACATTGATACATACGGGATCGAGTTAATAGCGGGTAGAAATATTCTGCCGTCAGATACACTAAGAGAAGTTATCGTCAATGAAAAACTGTTGAACTATATCAACCATCAGGGTGATCCTCAAGATGCGCTGGGCAAACAGCTTCGGGTCTGGGGGCTAAACGTGCCAATAGTAGGTGTCGTAAAGGATTTTCATTCGCAGTCTTTGCATGGTGAGCTAACCCCAATCATGATGTTCAGCAATCTTGATGCTTACAGGATAGTTGGTATTAAAGTAGGCCTTGAAAATTTTGAATCTGCAAATGCGCAAATTAAGGATATCTGGAAGACGCTCTACCCGGAATTTGATTATGATTATGATTTTTTGACTACAGACCTGGCCAAAGTGTATGACGAAGAACGGAAGATGGCCAAAATATTTACTTCTTTTTCCATTGTAGCCATCATAATCGGGTGTCTTGGACTTTTTGGTCTGGCTTCTTTCATGGTCAATCAGAAAGTGAAAGAAATTGGGGTAAGGAAAGTGCTGGGCGCTACGGTTTCAGGCATTATAGGTATGTTCTCATGGTCATTTTTTAAGCTCATTAGTCTGGCGTTCATTTTTGCTTCTCCGGCTGCCTGGCTCGCTATGCGAGAATGGCTATCAACGTATGAGTACCGTATTGATATGGGCCCTGTGATCTTCATTAGTGGTTTAGGGATAACATTGATCTTAGCCGTACTTACTGTGGGTTTTAAATCAGTACGCGCGGCTACAGCAAGTCCCATAGATAGTTTGAGAGACGAATAAATCTAAGTTCCATGTTTAAAATCCATTTAAAGATTATTCTAAGGAATATGAATCGCAGGTTGAGTTACTCCCTGATCAATATACTGGGCCTGGCGGTGGGCATTGCAAGCAGTTTTGTCATATTGCTTTACGTAACCATAGAGAAAAGCTATGAAAAAGACTTTTCAGAGTCAGGTAACGCGTATCGCATAGCTACCAAATTTATGAGCATGGGTACGTTCGCCAAAGGACCCGAGGTATTGTTGAACAAATTCCCGGAGCAGTATGACTTTGTGGACAAGTATACCCGGGTAGATTATTTTGATGAAACGATAGTCTCAACAAGCTTTAATGAAACTGAGGCTTCAGGGCTTCTGATTGATAGCAGCTTCTTTACCCTCTTTGATTTTAAGTTTCTGGCTGGAAATAGTCAAAATGCTGCTCGCAATTCGCATAGCATTATCTTGAGCGAGGACTTTTCGAAACAGCTCTTTGGTAATCAGCCGGCATTAGGTGAGCAAGTGCTATTGGGTAATAATAAAGTGCCTGTAACGGTCACAGGTATTGTCGAAGAGGGCATGAGAACTCATCTTAATTCCAAGTACTGGATTACGAGCGTACCTGATTATTCTGAGGAAGAGGAAGGTAACCCGGATAACTGGTATTCTATAGCCTTTTGGAACTACCTGACGGTAAAACCAGGTACAGCAACGCTTGATGTACAACAGGCGCTGGATACTTTAGTAAAAAAGGAAACATTTGAACAGGTCAACAGCCCAATGACCTTTACCGAGTACCTGGAGCGAGATGATTCTTACAGACTTTTGGCACAGCCACTGGAAGACATTCACCTAAAAGGAACGTTAAGTTTCGATCTTTCAAAAGGCGGAAACGAATCTGTGGTAAACAGTCTTCTGGTTATAGGCGTGCTCATCCTGCTAATGGCGACTATCAACTTCGTCAACCTTACCACGGCACGGTCAACGGAAAGAATGAAGGAAGTGGGACTCAAGAAGTTAATGGGCTCTCAACGCATTACCTTGATGAATCAGTTCATGATGGAATCCCTGATTACCTGCTGGATTGCGATGGCAGTGGCCCTTGGCCTCTCTGAACTTTTTCTTTTTGCTTTTATATCCATTACCGGACAGGAATTTATTTCGACCGTGTTTATTGGATATCAACACATATTGAATTTGTTCTGGATAGCTACCGCCATTGGTTTGGTGGCCGGAGTATACCCCTGTCTGCAAATGTCGGCCTTTAAACCCTTACTGGCATTAAAAGGGGGGAGCAGTTCCGGAAAATCAAAGACTCATTTCAGAAATGTTCTGTCGGTAGTTCAATTTACCTTTTCCATCTGCCTGATTATAGGTTCCATTGTTATTTTTAATCAGATCCGTTTTATGAACAGCAAAGACCTGGGTTTTGACAATAAGAATATATTGCTCATTGACGGTATAAGTGATCTGGGAAATCAAGCGGAAAGCTACAAGGAAATGCTGCATTCCAGGAGTGAGGTAGTTTCAGCAAGCCTCGTTTCGCGCGTGCCGGGTTCTACTTCCAGCTTTTCAATGGGAACCATTCGTGTAAGTGAAAGCGATGAACCGTTACGAGTTACCCGCTTTCAAGGGGATTTTGATTATTTGGAAACTCTGGGGTATCGTATAACGCGTGGAAGAAATTTTTCAATGGACCTCGCGTCGGACTCCAATGCATTGATCATTAATGAAACTGCCGTACGTACGCTGGGCCTTGAAGATCCTATTGGCACCCGATTGGCAGACGGGCGTGAAATAGTAGGGGTAGTGAGTGATTTTAATTTTGAATCATTGAAAGAGATTGTGGCCCCGGCCATGCTTCAGGTTGATCGAGGAGGCTGGTATCAGCTTGCCGTAAAATTAAATCCTGAAAATGTACAGGGCTTTTTAGCTTTTGCGGGCGCTGAATGGAGCAATTTGAATAGGGAAGAGCCATTCACTTATCACTTCCTTGATGAAAACTACGAGCGGCTGATGAAAGAGGAGATCACCCTGGGCAAAGCCGTTTTGGTATTTACTATTCTGGCCGTTTTAATAGCTTCTTTGGGGCTTTTTGGTCTGAGCTCATACATTGCTCTACAGCGTCAAAAGGAAATTGGTGTACGCAAAGTTTTAGGAGCGTCAGCGTTGGCCATCTTCAGGCACTTTAACACTTCATTTGCATTGGTACTGCTGATTTCATTCATCATTGCGGCTCCTGTTTCATATTATTTTCTAAATGGGTGGTTATCAAACTTTGCCAATAGAATTGAGATCAGCTATGCGGTCTTTGCACTGGCTGGAATAATCACCTATACACTTGCACTTGTCGTTATTGGCTTTCATTCTATTAAACTGATTAGGCTAAACCCGGTAGTAACCCTAAGAGAAGAATAATCATGCTGCGCAATTATTTTACAACAACCCTGAGGGGCTTTGGAAAGAATAAGGGCTACACATTGATCAATGTTTTAGGGCTTGCTGTTGGTTTTGCCAGTGTGTTGTACATCAGCCTATACATTCATCATGAGTTGAGCTATGAATCATTTCAGCCTGAGGCCAACAGGATTTATCGAATGAGCGACAGAGAATATGCGCTTACGTCTTACAATCACCTTCAATATCTCACGGATAATCTTCAAGATATACAGGGCAAAACACTTGTTTTGAACAATGGAAACATGACCGTTGGGGCTGGAAAAGACAAGATAGTGGAGCGCGACTTTTTGTATGCCACGAAAGACTTTTTTGATGTATTTGAATACGAAATTTTCCAAGGCTCATTTTCAGAGTTTTCTCAGATCCCTAACAGTGTGGTGATAACAGAATCAGTAGCCGAGCGCTTCTTTAAAAACCGCGATGCGGTGAATAAAGACCTCGTTATTTACAGCGGTTCAGAGCCATACCCTTACAAAGTGATTGCGGTTATAAAAGACCTGCCGGGCAACACCCATATGAAATTTGATGTGCTGGCCAGGATACCGCAGCGGCAATATGACTACAATCGGGATAGCTGGGGCAATACAATTTATCACGGATACTTTAAGGTCGGTCAAAATAGTACTGCCGCTGAGATCCAAAAGCAGTCTGATTTGATCTTTGCCCGTCGCGCTTTGCAAAATGACTGGTTCCCCAAGCTTTCAACACCTGAAGAAGTATTAGGAAGCGGTGAATATAATACGCCGCTGATTCTCAACGTCAAAGATATTCATAATGATTCGAATTTACTTTTTGAGTTCGAGGCGGGTGGTAACGAGCGATACCTCTATGTATTTGCAGGTACAGCGTTGTTCATTCTGATTCTGGCTGCTATAAACTTCGTAAACCTCTCCACTGCTCAATCCATGAAACGGGCTAAGGAAGTGGGTGTTCGAAAGACACTTGGCTCAACGCAGAGACGGCTAATCGGACAATTTTTATTAGAAACAACGGTTTTATGTCTGTTGGGCGCTGCGCTGGCAGTAGGCTTGCTAGAGGTCTTTTTTACAGCAGATGATAGTTTCTTCAGCGTATCCTTTAACCTTACTCAAGAGCCGTTGTTCATCTTGGGTTTGGTCATTGTTGCCCTGGCTACCGGCTTTTTGGGCGGGGCATATCCTGCCTTTTATTTGTCAGCTTTTAAACCTTCCAAAGTACTTAAGAGACAATTCTCAGGCCGCGAGTCGAAAACCATGTTCCGAAACGCGCTGGTAGTAGGACAATTTACCATATCTATCACACTGGCGGTTTATGTCTTCTTCATTCAAGACCAACTCCGTTATAGCCTGGAAAAGGACTTAGGCTTTACAAGGGATAATATCATTACTATTGACAATAGCAGCAGTCAATTGAGTTATAACGTAAGAGCTTTCAAAGCTGCACTACTGGAGGAGAATAGTATCATCAATGCCGGCTACAACCAATATGATTTATTCTCCATGAGTACCTCATTCATAAGGCCGGAAAACTCCTCTGAGGATTTTGAGCAATTTCGATTTTATTATCAATGGACCGATGATACCTACCTGGAGACCTTGAATGTCGAGTTTATCGAGGGCAGAGATTTTTCTAAAAATATTGCCAGCGACACGGCGGCTATCATCATAAATGAAACAGCTGCCAGGTTACTCGGATTTGAGAGCCCCCTTGGTGAAACCGTGATGTCGGGTGCATCACCTGAATATCCTTTCAAGATCATCGGATTAGTTAAGGACTTTAACCATCAGTCCTTTGACAAGGCCGTACCGCCAACAGGATTTTTGTACTGGGAGAATACCCACGATCAGTTAACAGTTCGGCTTTCTTCCGATGTTAAAAATTCATTAGAAAGAGTTCGGGCGCTGTGGTCTGAATATTCGGATATGCCAATGGATTATCAATTTCTGAATGCTGAATTTGATAAGCTTTTTAAGAGAGAACAACAGCTGGGTAAAGTAATTGGCTCGTTTACTTTTTTGGCATTTTTTGTGGCCTGCCTGGGCATTTTAGGCCTTGCGGGGCATACGGCAGAGCAAAAAACCAAGGAAATAGGTATACGGAAAGCACTGGGCGCTACGGTGGAACAAATTGTTGTAATGTTCTCGAAACGCTTTATGCTCCTGGTTCTCATAGCCACACTGTTATCAGCACCTCTGGCGTATTATATAACGAATTACTGGCTTGAGTCTTTTGCTTATAAAATAGCTTTGACCGTTATGCCTTTTTTAACGGCCAGTTTATTAGGCCTGCTTCTGGTGACTCTAACAGTAAGCTATCATTTAATAAAGGCCGCAAGGGCTAATCCGGTCCTGGCATTGAAAGACGAATAACTATGATCAGGAACTATCTGAAAATTACATTTCGAAATATAAGGCGTAATAAACTTTACGCATTAGTCAATCTTTCTGGATTGGCTTTAGGCATAGCCAGTTTTTTATTTATTGGCCTGTATATATACAATGAAATGAGTTATGACCGTTTCTGGGTCAACTCAGACCGTATCTATCGTGTTGATGGGGTGTGGATATCACCTGAGGGCAGCTCACGGTATGCTACGGCTCCACCGCCATTGGCCGGGCGTATGGAAGCGGATATGCCTGAAGTAAAGTTTGCCACTCGCATCTTGAAGTGGTCAGATTTTACATTTCGGCCGGAGACGGATATGGAACAAATCTTCCGCGAGACGAACGTATACATTGCGGATCAGAACTATTTCAGGGTCTTCTCTGAGCGGCTTACACAAGGTAATCCTGAAACTGCCTTAAACGAACCTCTAAGTATTGTTCTTTCGGAGTCTGCGGCCAGGCGATACTTCGGCCAGGAAGTGTTTGAGCGAGAAAGCTTGATTGGAAAGCAGATTCTCGGGGGCAAAGACGCCGGCACACCCTGGAAGATCACAGGAATCATGAAGGACTTACCTGTGAATACACATCAGGATTTTGAAATGATAGTTTCCATGTGGGGTGAGTTTAAGGAAAACCAGAATTGGGCATGGAACATTATGCATACCTATATTCTGCTCAATGATGAAATGCCTTTGGCACAGGCAGAAAACAGTATTTATAAAAGGCTAGAAGAAGTTATAGAAAATTATACGGTCCCTTATTTAGGAGGTACTTCGGAAACGAGCGGGAGCGTTGTTGAATACCTTTTAATGCCTATTCAGGATATTCACCTTTATTCTGACTACCTGCGTGAAATGAAAGCCAACGGCAGCATTACTACAGTTTATATTTTTGGTCTTGTTGCTATATTAATATTAATTGTGGCTTGCGTGAACTTCACCAATCTTACTACAGCACTGTCCATTAAAAGGGCAAAAGAAGTAGGAGTTCATAAGGTTTTAGGCTCAAACGCTACCGGGCTTTCTTTTAAGTTCCTGGCGGAGGCTATTATGTATAGTTTATTGGCAACGCTTGTAGCTCTTACCACAGTCGAGTTGTTTGTGCTTTATGCAACTCCAAAGCTGGGTATTACTCTTGCGGTAGGAATTTTCGATCAATCTGTATTCATCGTTGGGATTCTTTTGATTTCGTTGGTTACAGGTGTCTTAGCCGGTTTTTACCCGGCCTGGCTCATTGCAAGATATAAGCCCTCAGATGTGCTTAAGGGCAATATTTACATCAGCTCAACCGGTTTTCAGGTTCGCAATTACCTTGTAGTATTTCAATTTATGGCTTCAGTAGGTCTTATTATGGCCACAGGTGTAATTAGTGATCAAATGGATTATCTGAGAAATAGTAAACTGGGTTTTGAAAAGGAAAATATCCTTGTTATTCAAAATGATCGGGAGATCGATGAAGAACGGACTCGCCTGAAAGAGATTTTATCTCAACATCCTGAAATTCTGAGTATAAGCTTTTCCACAGGTATACCCGCATTAGATCAATTTATGGTGAGAGACTATTCAGTAGAGGGCGATAACGGAGCTTTAGGCCTCCGTTGGTTTGAAATAGACGATGACTTTGTCAATACCATGAATTTAAAATTGATAGACGGCCGGAATTTTCAGGCTAACATACCTTCCGATTCTATGGGCATCATCTTAAATGAAAAGGCCGTGGAAGAGCTGGCGCTTGCCGAGCCCGTAGGCAAAGAAATTACCATAAACAAAGGCGCTGATGATGAACGAACGGTGCATGTTATAGCGGTCGTGCAAGACTTTCATTTTGAATCCATGCATAACGAAGTTAAACCACTTGGGATGGAGTTTTTAAGGGGCTACTCTATAAAGGATTATATCAGTGTAAAGATGGCGCCGGGGAAGACGGAAAAAGCTATCGATCAAATCAAGGAGGCATGGCACACCTTGGAACCTCAGGTGCCTATAACCTACAGTTTTCTGGATTCGGATTTCGATGCACTATATAATTCGGAAAAGCAGCTGGAGTCCGTATTTAATATTTTCTCCGCCCTATCGATGATAATTGCAGGGTTAGGCCTATTTGGGCTGGCTACCTACGTGGCACAACAGAGAAAAAAGGAAATAGGCATACGCAAGCTTCTTGGGGCATCTGTCTCTAATCTTATTTTTGTTTTGTTAAAAAACTTTTCCATACTGGCTTTGATAGGACTTGTATTAGCCACGGTGGTCATTTCAGTAGGAGCTGAGACATGGCTGTCATCATTCGCCTATCGCACCAATTTTGGTTTTGAACAATTCCTTAGCGCCCTTATTGCCACAGGAGGAATTCTGGTGGTATCGGTGCTTCATCAAGTGTATAAGACTGCTATGAGTAACCCTGTTGACTCTATAAAAAACGAATAAATTAAACGATCTGAAAAGTGATAAAGAACTATCTAAAAATAGCGATAAGAAATTTTGTAAAAGAGCGCTTCTATGGACTGATAAACGTTTTAGGCCTTTCCATTGGAATAGCATCCAGCCTTGTTATCATGCTATATGTTGCGCATGATATGAGTTACGATGATTTTCATCCGGATGTTGATCGTACATATCGGGTAAACCAAACCCTTATTTGGTCGCCTAGCGGGGGAATTATGAGTTCAACTACGCTGCCACTGGCCGGGTTGCTGGCCAGCGAATATCCAGAGGTGGAAAGTGCACTAAGGATAAACACACCGGGAAGGAGTATAGTGAGGTATGAAGATGATCAGTATAAACACAACTATTTTGAGAACCATATTTTAGCCGCTGATTCTAATTTTTTTGAGTTTTTCGATTTTAAGCTGAAGGAGGGCGATCCTGCTGCAGCTCTTAAAGGTTTGAATAAAGTTGTAATCTCCTCTGAAACAGCGTATAAATATTTTGGGGATGAACCTGCGCTTGGCAAAACGATTTTGTTTGGCGATGATCGGACGCCAATGGAGGTAACAGGTGTTACGGAGGTACAACCCACAAACTCCCATTTCAATTTTGATTTTCTTCTTTCTATGTACTCTAACCCTAATATAAAACGCTTCGAGTGGAGTTGGATTTGGACGCAGGTAGTGACCTATGTCAAACTTCGGCCGGATGCGGACCCGCTGGCACTTGAAGAAAAGATGAAGAGCATCGGCGAAAGAAGTGTAAAACCTGCCCTGGCAAGTACGCTTAATATGGACTATGATGAACTGGTAGGAGATAAAGGAGGCTATAATTTTTACTTACAGCCCGTTCAGGATATTTATTTAAAATCTGCGAGTATCGGCAATCGAATTGGCCCTGTTGGGGATCTTACCTATGGTTATATTTTTAGCATAATCGCTTTTATGATCATGTTTTTGGCTTCAATTAATTTTGTTAACCTGTCAACCGCCAGGGCTACAATCAGAGCCAAAGAGATTGGTGTGAGAAAGGTGATGGGTTCGTTAAAAAAACAGTTGCTGGGCCAGTTTTTGCTGGAGTCTGTGATCATTTGTACCATGGCAACGCTGATGGGTTTCGGGCTTATGGAGCTGCTGAAGTTTGTTGTACAGGACAATCTAGGGGTTGAAATCCATCTATCCCTTTGGGATAATCCAATACTTTTAGGAAGTGCTATGCTTTTGCCTTTGGCGTTGGGTATACTGTCCGGTCTTTACCCCGCTTTCAATTTAAGCTCTATTAAACCGGTAAGCGTGCTTAAAGGAAGGTCCAAATCTGACCGCAACAGCTTTATATTTAGAAACGCTCTTGTGGTTGCTCAGTTCACCATTTCGGTAACGTTGATATCCTGTACATTTATCGTATACCAGCAACTATCACATTTCATCGATATGGACACCGGGTATGATAGAGAGAATATCATTAGTATAGACTGGGCACATAATTTAGGGCCACAGCTTGAGTCTTTTGCCGAAGAATTAAAACAACAAGTGGGCGCGGACAAAGTCACGATAAGCATGGACGCCATTGGTAGAGGTAACTATGAAGATATTTTTGCACATAGACCATCAGCGCAGGAAGAAACTATCGCTATGATGAAGGCTGACGATCAATTTCTGGAGACTATGGGGATCGAGCTTTTACTTGGTCGATTTTTTGATAGAAGCCGTGCAGCCGACCTTAACGCTGTGGTAATTAATGAGGCTACTATGAAAATTTTTGGATGGTCGGAGGCTAATGTACTGGGGCAAGTGATAACATATCCTGGTGATGATAATTTTGAGGCTGAAGTAATAGGCGTAGTCAAGAATTTCCACTTTCAATCGCTTCGAGAACCAATAAACCCTTACATCTTTTACCGGCTAGATGCTCAAGTGTGGGGAGACAAAAGAGTAGTACTTGTTAAGACTACAGGCCAAGATGTAGCAGGATTATTATCTAAGGCCAAACAATTATGGAAGGATCGGGTAGATGCTATTCCTTTTCAGTATGATTTCGCTGATGAAGAGTTTGCCAGACAGTATGAGGGAGAACATCAGCTTGGCGATTTGTTTGCACTATTTAGCGGCTTTGCACTTTTGATTGCCGCAATGGGCCTGCTGGGTTTATCTGCGTATACCATAAGTGTTAGGAACAAGGAGATTGGCATTAGAAAGACCCTGGGAGCCACCGTAGCCGGCATAGCGATTATGCTTAACCGTGGATATACAAAGCTTATCATTATATCACTGGTTGTGAGCATACCCATTGCTATTTGGGCAATGGAAAATTGGTTAAGGCAGTTTGAGGCAAGAATAAGTGTTGACTGGACTGTTTTTCTTATTACCGGGGCAATCGTGGTTTTAGTGACCTGGCTAACAGTAGGATTTCAATCCATTAAAGCTGCACTATTGGATCCAGTTAAAACCTTAAGAGACGAATAGAAGAGATGTGATTAGACGAAATTTGACATTGGCGTTTAGAGTTTTTTTAAAGCACTCGCTAAGCTCATTCATTACGCTTATTGGTCTATCAGGAGGTATTGGTTGTTTTTTGGCGCTGTCAATCTACGTATACGATGAGTCTCAAACAGACCGGTTTCATTCGAATTATGAAAACATCTATCATGTTGATATGCAGTATTATGTCAACGATGAGCCCATGTTTAGTATACCCCCGCCGGCAGGTGTGTTTTATGATTTAAACTCTATCAAGGAAATAACCGCGGGAACTCGGGCATTCTGCCCCAAGGAAGTCACAGTAAGTGTTGGTGAAACAAAATTTAAAGAGTCAGGTTTTGTCTTTGCGGATTCGTCGTGGATCGACGTCTTTGATTTTAAGTACTTAACGGGTGATTTTTCTACTTTTAATGACCCTTCCAAAGTAATTGTATCAGAAAGAGTGGTCAGAAAATACTTTAAGGATCAAGACCCTCTTGGCAAAATAATTACTATTGATAAAGAGAATTATACCATAGGGAATGTAATCCTTGAGGAAGAACAAAACAGCAGTTTAAATATAAATTTTTTAGTTACCTACAGAAAAAGGAAAGACTTTGGGGTCGATCCTGACTCGTATCTTGAAGGGCATACTCCATATTTTGTAGTAAGCAAAACTAACAGCACCGAAACCCTTCAACATAGTGTTCAATTACTAATCGATAACAAACTGGACGATCCTCCTTTTAAAGTAAAAATTACTTCGCTCCAGGATTATTATTTCGAAGGATCGACAAACATTAAATTTCAGAATGGGGGAATTCGGGGTAATAAGAGGTTCTACAATACATTTATTATTATAGCTATTCTTATTTTATTTATTGCCATTATTAACTATATCAATTTAGTTACGGCCAGAGCTACTGAGCGAGCCAAAGAGGTAGGCATTAAGAAAACAATTGGAGCAAGACGTTCCGGACTAGCGAATCAGTTTCAGATAGAATCGCTGTTTCTAACATTTACTGCTGGTATTATCGCCTTTGGAATGGCAGAATTACTTCTACGTTATCTTAATAAACTATTGGCGCAGCCGGTTGACCACTTTTTGCTGGTCAGCCCGGCTTTCTT
>JBCDHA010000044.1:0-12746 GCA_038750705.1 Bacteroidota bacterium | reverse complement strand
TATATGAATATTTTGACTTTTAATGGAGCCTGTTAGGTAAATAACCGGGTGTATATCAATTGTCGCGTCTTCATCCGATAGAAACAGTATACAAATTGACTTTTTAATTAATGGCAAAAATCATGGTATAAATTGAAAATGAGCGATTCTCAAATTGTACCAATGTTAAATTCCGTAGTGACAACGGAGGAACTTTGCCAGAAAGAAAGTTCACCACTTACTTGCTTAAGGGCAAAGATCTCTCCACTGCGTTGCCTTTAAGCGTTAAAAGCTAATCATGACAGTTTGAAATGCCCCCTTAAATAACCTCACTGCGACTAATATTTAAAGACTGCAAAATCTACGAAGTATCAAGCACAGGTTAAGGAACAAATCCACTGATGTGGTGTTTCTTTAAAATGAAATTAGTATTGGATTTTGGGCTTTTGGTTCTGATCTGGCTGGTGCAACTCATTATTTATCCCAGCTTCCAATATATTGACAGAAGTCAAATGGCACAGTGGCATTCTAAATACACAATGCTGATTACGCTCGTTGTAATGCCATTAATGTTAGGGCAGGTTGTAGCCCATGGAGCAGGGCTTTTTCGAAAAATAGATACGCTAGCCATAGTACAAGCAATTTTAATAGCAGCTGTCTGGGCAGTTACTTTTCTTAAAGCTGTACCCTTACATAACCAAATCCAGCAGGGCAATAATTTACAAGATAATATTCAGATGCTCATTCAGTGGAACTGGCCTCGCACATTTCTATGGACAACTGTATTCGCGATATCTCTTTGGGAATCAAAAGAAGGTTTTTTTCAGAGGTAGATCAATTTTGGACGTATCTAACAAATTGATGAATAACCTGTTTTTAAGTCATGAACGAGAAAAAATGGATGGGTGTAACCCTAAAACTTGCGGCAGTTTATAATGTGCTTTGGGGAGCTTGGGTAGTGCTATTTCCAAACCACTTTTTTGAACTTACGGGCATGGAGCCTCTAAATCATCCTATGATTTGGCAAGGCATGGGAATGGTAATAGGAGTTTATGGCTTAGGCTATTGGTGGGCAAGTTACAGTCCCATTAAGCATTGGCCTGTAGTAGCCGTAGGTATGTTGGGAAAGCTATTTGGCCCCTTGGGCTTTGTAATGAACTACTATACAGAAGCTGCCCCGGCTGCTTTTGGTTATACGCTCATTACAAATGACTTAATATGGTGGGTACCTTTTACACTTATCTTAAGAAATGTTCATATTCAGACCAAATGGCGCTTGACGTGGTCAGAAAAATAAGTTTTTACTTATTGGTCGGTTTCTACCTTTTTGCAGGAATTAATCACTTTCTTGATCCCGATTTTTATTACCCGTTAATTCCGCCTTATTTCAAATTTCCGGTTTTCATTAACACCGCCAGCGGTATTATAGAGGTAATTCTTGGACTGGCCTTACTGCTACCAAAGTTTCGTATATATGCTGTCTACGCAATTATAATAATGCTGATGGCCTTTATTCCTTCGCATATTTACTTTATCCAGATAGGCAGTTGCATACCTGACGGGCTGTGCGTACCAGAGTGGATAGGTTGGGGAAGGTTACTTGTTATACACCCACTACTAATATATTGGGTATGGACACACAGGAGCCAATAATCATATCATCCAATTTGTCAGTTCACTTTTGAATTCCACAGGGTTTTCCATTATGCTGTCAGCAAAATAATCTACGACAGCGGGTTTAAAACCAAGCTTGAGCACAACATTTTTACAAAAGCCCAGCTCTGAAAGTGTGATATGATTGTCAATTTTCATCAATTTTAAGGCTAAATAAAGGAACTCAGACTTAGTTTTGATTTTATCAATTGAATTGCTGTGCAGCTTGCCAAGCTGTTGGAATTCTGAAGGATTTAGCTTGTATTCAGCTATTAAGGCTATAATAAATGCGAGCTCTGAGGGGTGTAACTCTCTGTCAACCCGGGCCAGATCTATAAGGATCTCAAAGTTACTTTTAAACGCTGCTGTCAAAAGATCAGTGTTGTTTAATTTAGAAAGACTTTGAAAGTCTCAATCTTCTCGGTTGCGGCAAATTGATATCCCCTTTGTGTAATGGCAGCCAACTGAGGTGAAAGGTATTCACTTGTCCAAATAGGTTGCTCTAGCATCAATACCTTGTTTCCTATATCTATATTGCGTAGTAGCTGATCAAATATGTCCTCGTGGTTAGTCAGGCTTTTTGTTTTCTGATCCATGATCTCCTCACATCCAAATAGATGGATAGTTGAATCCGGGTCCTTTGGTTTCTGATCTGAAAAGGCAGGTAAGATCAATGCATCACAAGCCGTAAGTGCGTTTATTGTTAAGAATGAAAGCGATGAATCACAATCTATTATAATATGGTCGAACTCGATCTCAAGTCGATTTAAAGCATTTTCAAGATAGGTATTTCTATTGTCCGACCAGGCTAATGCAATATCAATTAGCTTTAGTGTATAGCCGGCAGGAGCAAATGCAAAGTTTCTCACTCCAATGATCACATCATTAAGGTCATGGTTACCATCCATAACATCAATCATAGATCTCTCTCTTTTCTCTATGCCCAGGACATTCGTTGTAAATGAGTCACAAGTCAGGTCTATTAAAAGCACGCGATCCCCCAGACTGGCAAACTTTTTTGTTAAGTGTAATGAGGTTTTAGATTTATTCTTTTTACCAAAAGGATGTGAAACTGCTATTACCATGAACTCCTGTTTTATGAAGTATAAAGTAACGTTCATATGAAGCTAGAATCAATCCGTCAATACACGTAAATTTTTTAGCTGAAGTCTACGTGTTTTTACGCATATGAACTTCTAGAAAAGAGGCGTTCCATTTAGATCTGTGGTCAAAATATCACTCATGTAGTCAAGAAAGGGTCTCATATTTCGAAAGCCTTCATTCACTTTTCTTACAAAATCCTGGCTTATTACTTCCTTATCTGTAAAGGAGTGTGTTAGTATCAGTTGCTTGTAGCGGAGTAAATCAATGGCCGGATCTTCCTTTGAAAAACCCTTGGGCGCTGTTTTTACCTGCTCACCTTCAAGTCCACCAAAATATTCTTTAAAGCTTTTGTTAGACAAAATTTCCCTCAAAGGTTGGTCGTCAGCTTGGAGTTGCAAGCGGATATGTTTCATATCTTCAGAATTAGGCGCCCAAAAGCCTCCTGCTATCATTGAATTTCCACCAGGTTGTATTCTGAAATAGTACCCTCCTCGC
Organism: Bacteroidota bacterium; assembly: GCA_038750705.1. Lineage (GTDB taxonomy): Bacteria > Bacteroidota > Bacteroidia > Cytophagales > Cyclobacteriaceae > Fulvivirga. Next base: position 9,515 of record JBCDHA010000044.1, on the reverse strand, counting down.
AAGTGCTCCGTTGCCCTGCGAAATCCCCCCGAGAAATGGGTTTGATAAGGAGTCTTATCCTTTGAAAATCTTACATCGCGGTAAATTCTAAAAAGACTTTTCTTCCCTGTAGGCGTTTCTATCTGGTCATGAATATTCATTTGAAACAGCAATTCGTCCGCAAACTCAATCAGGTTTCCATGTGCTTGCAAATAGAGGTTCTTATTGGCATTGAACCATTCTCTGTTATTATTTGCTTTTAGGATTTTCAGAAACTCAATACAGGTTTTTGTATTCATAGGTTCAAAGTAGTTATATCGAACAATAATTTAAAATACCATATTTTGTGCAATCCAAGAGTGGCATTAAGAGATAATAGAATTCTTCGACACAGGAATATAATTGCGCCATCAGAGGCACAATCCTACTTATTCAGCATTTGCTCTGGGCCTGATTTCAAACATAAAATACCAGCTACTTACACAAACTGATATAAAAAAGAAGCCAGCTATTAAATATTGACCGTTTGCTAGTTGAGCACTGATAAGAAACCAATCGCCAGAAACGAAAATAATAGCAAAAGCAACTACACATTTAACCAGTTCAAAATATCCGGCTTTAGCATGCATATCCATCATCATACAGTTGCAAAAAATCGCAAATACCAAGAACGCGCCATAGACAAATATGGCAGGTGACCCAATGGCAGCCAAATTTCCGAACATATGCATCATAAGGCCAAATATGACCGCAAATTGAATCCAACACCAGCTTTGAAGCGCTATGGATAGCTTTGGGGCATATTTTTCATAGGTGTACACAGCGTCAATAGTTTCAATAGGATATTTATCTCGCAGATCAAGGGGTCTCCAGCCCGTAGGCATAAACCATATTCTAAATTTATCCCAATAGTTAGCGGTGTGCCACGCATCTTTGATCAGTTGCCATAAATGCAGAAAGTTAATGATAATCGGATTCCAGGTTTTTACCGGCCTCTTGACACCGTAAACCGGAGGGACATCATCTAATTCTTCCTGGAAGGTACCAAAAAGCTTATCCCAGATAATGAAAATCTGCGATAGGTTTTTATCCAGGTACTCATCGTTAATAGCGTGATGTACGCGGTGATGAGACGGCGTTACCAGCACTTTTTCCAAAACACCCATTCTACCAATTAACCTGGTGTGATACCAATACTGAGCAAATAAATGAAGTGGTGCAACAACGGCAATAACCTGGGGCGGCACACCAAGAAGTGCCGTAGGTATGAGAAAGAACTGAGCCGTAGCAAATATTCCTGAAATAGACTGCCGCAAAGCACATCCAAGGTTAAACTCCTCCGAGCTATGGTGTATGATATGAACATTCCAAAAGTAGTTTACCTTATGAGAAAGTCTATGATTCCAATACCCGGCAAAGTCAAGACCAATAAAAGCTATGATGTAAACAGCCCATGTAGCCTGAAGTGATACTACCGCAATACGGTCAACGAACCATTCATAGGATACTATGATTAGTGTCAGACCTAATACATCTTTAAGTACATTGGTTATTCCTGAGCTTAGCGATGACAGGGTGTCCATACTGCGGATCACCTTTTTTTTCATTTTCCAAGCCGCAATAGCCTCTATAAGTAGTAGCAAAATAAAGAATGGGATAGCATAGTTTAATATGGCGGCATATCGCTCCATTCTATCAGGGTATGAGCAACGATTGCAGTATTTCAGTCAACTGATGTTCGGCGCCGGTAGGCGCTAAAATTTGGCTCTTCAAATCAGGATCAACCAAGAGGTTGCTATCACTCCCTTCAAAATCTCCTAGTAAAACAATAGGTTGATAGCTATTTATGTTCATGATTTCATCAACAATCTCCACCCCACTTAGCGCATTCTTAATACCTCTGTTCACATCAGGATTTAGAAAAATAACATCGGGACGAAGGCCCATATCTCTTAATGCACTACGTCCCGTAGCATAAATACTTACGCTAATTTCAAGGTTTTCGGAGTGTTCTGTTATTCTGATCTCAGCAAGCTGAGTATTGATCGCCTGTAGTAAATGTGGATCATCATCAACTACAAAAATCAAAAACTTATCAGCCTTTGCCTTTGCTGCCCTCAATTCAGAAGGAAGTTTAATGTCTATAAGATCGTCAGTGTCTTGCAATTTTGACCTGCGATAATTCTTTAACTTGTTAAGTTCGAAAGTCATGAAAATATAGACAAACCTGCTACTTTGGAAATCGCAAATATAACAGGTTATTTTGAATTATAATGCTAATTACTCCTCGCTTAAGAAAGGGTATCTATAGTTAATAGGAGATACAAAAGTCTCTTTGACCGTTCTCGGTGATACCCAACGAAGCAGGTTTAACATTGACCCCGCTTTATCGTTAGTTCCTGACCCGCGTGCACCACCAAATGGCTGCTGGCCAACCACAGCGCCAGTAGGCTTGTCATTGATATAAAAATTACCGGCTGCATGCTCCAGCTTCTTCATAGCCAGCTCAATGGCATACCTGTCCTTAGAAAATATTGAACCCGTTAAGGCGTAAGCAGAAGTACTATCTACAAGCTCTAATGTTTCCTCGAAGCGTTCCGGCTGGTAGACATAAATAGTAACCACAGGGCCAAAAATCTCTTCGCACATAGTGAGTGACATAGGATCTTTAGTCAAAATCACTGTAGGCTCTACAAAGTAGCCCTTCGATTTATCATAACCTCCACCTGCCAGAATTTCATTCATAGTATTTGATCTGGCCTTATCAATGTAACCAGAGATTTTGTCAAAAGATCGCTCATCGATAACAGCATTGAAGAAATTAGAGAAATCTTCAGTACCTCCCATTTTAATGCTTTTAACATCCTCCAAAAGATAAGATTGCACCTCATCCCAAAGATTAGCTGGAATATATACCCTGGAAGCCGCAGAGCACTTCTGGCCTTGATATTCAAATGCGCCTCTGGTAATTCCGGTGGCCAATTCTTTTGCATTAGCTGACTTATGTGCCACAATAAAATCTTTACCCCCGGTTTCACCTACTATTCTTGGGTAGCTTTTGTAAAGATCAATGTTTTCTCCTATGGTTTTCCAAAGGTGCTTAAATACAGCCGTACTGCCCGTAAAATGAAGCCCGGCGAAGTCCGGATGTTTGAAAACAACATCGCCTGCCACAGGACCATCAACGTAAACAAGGTTAATGACCCCGTCTGGCAAACCGGCTTCTTTTAGCACCTGCATGATAACATTTGCAGAGTAAATCTGAGTGTAGGCAGGCTTCCAGACTACTGTGTTTCCCATCATGGCTGCAGACGCCGGAAGATTGCCTGCAATAGCTGTAAAATTAAATGGAGTAATAGCAAACACGAACCCTTCCAGTGGCCGGTATTCTAACCGATTCCAAATGCCCGGCGCAGATTCTGGCTGATCTTCGTAGATCTGTTGCATAAAAGACGCATTGAAACGGAGAAAGTCGATAAACTCGCATGCAGAATCTATTTCAGCCTGAAAAATACTTTTCGACTGACCTAACATGGTGGCAGCGTTAATCTTTGCCCGGTAAGGTCCGGCTACCAGGTCCGCAGCTTTTAAAAATATACTTGCCCGATGCTCCCAAGAGAGGCTGGCCCATGCTTCCTTAGCTCCCAGCGCCGCATTTATGGCCTGCTCCACGTGTGACGCATCTCCTTCATGAAAATAACCTAAAATGTGCTTATGATCATGCGGAGGCGACAAAGGCAGTTTATTTTCTGTAAAGATCTCCTCAGAGCCGATATACATGGGAATATCAATGACCTGACTTCGCGCTGATTCCAGTTCTTTTTTAACAGCTGTTTTTTCAGGCGTACCCGATGTATAGCTTAAAATAGGTTCATTTTCAGGTATTGGAATCTGGTATACTCCCTTCGGCATTTCTTAAAAATTTAGGTTTTAAAACGATTTCGGACCGCAAATTTAGAGAATAGGTGCAAACTAAGTATAGCTTGATTTAAAGTATCTTGGAAAGCCTGCTTAAACAGTCTATTTCATAGGTTACTTTTTGGTTATGCACAGTTTTCATCGGATTAAAATAGACCTGATCTATTTCGGCTCTTTTAGCGCCATAGATATCAGCATTAAGATTATCACCTACCATTATCGCTTGCTGCGAGTTTACACCGGCTAGGTTGAGACTGTACTCAAAAATTTCCTTTGATGGCTTCCTATGTCCGGATGACTCTGAAGTGATCACGTATTTAAAATATGTCTTAAGCCCTGACTCACTCAGCTTTACGCTTTGCACATCATTAAAACCGTTGGTAAGCAAACATAACACATAGTTCCCCCGGAGGTAATTTAGTGTAGAAATAGCATGAGGTATTAAATGTTTTTTTGTCGGGCATCTCTTAATATATTCATCTGAAATTTCAAGGGCCAAGGGGTCGTGCCGGATACCAAATTCTTTGAATATTTTTTTAAAACGTTGTTTCCTTATATCATCCCGATTAATATGGCCTTTATTGTAGTTAGCCCAGAGTTTCTCATTTACTTTATCAAAAAAGTGCAGGAAATCTTCAAGATTAACCTTTGATCGATTATCAAAGCCATATTCAGAATAAAGCTCGGTAAGCGTCTCCCTGGAATTTTTTTCATAATCCCACAGCGTATGGTCTAGATCAAAGAATACCGTACTATACTTTTTCATTTATGGTTGCCAGTTCTTGTGTTCAAACTTATTCAACGCAAGCTCCCTGTTAGAATACATAGTCTTAAAAATTTCTGCATCTTGCTTGAGAATTTGATCTTTTGAAAGAAATTGAAATATCTGTCCGATAATTTCGAGAACCTCCTCTTTTAAAGAATAGAAAACCCACTGATCTATCTTTCGGGTAACCAGAATCCCCGAGTTTTTAAGATAAATCAAATGCCTTGAGGTTTTTGTTTGTGTAAAGTCCAGTATCTGCTCTAAATCTGAAATACACATTTCTTTGTTTTGAAAAATAAGATTAAGAATCCTTAGTCTTGATTCATCCGAGCATGCTTTGAAAATTTGCGAACCTATAGACAGACTGAAATTTTTTAGTCTCATGCGTAGATCAAATTTATGAGAAATGAAGAACATTGTAAGGATTATTGCCGTTGTATTGATAATTTCGATCATCGAATAGAAAGGCGTTGAACCCATATTTCAAATCCATATCCATATTAATAGTCTTACTTTTGGTTATTTGCTGTACCTACAATGGTGTTAATGCTCAGGGAAAGAAAAAAGTAATACAGCTTTCCGGAATAGTCTTAGGTGAAGACAGTGTATCGGGCATTCCTGGTGTCCACATTTATGTACCCAAAGCCGGTAGAGGGACAACAACAAACCGAGTGGGTTATTTTAGCCTTCCTGTTTTACCCGGAGACGAAATGGTAGTAAGCGCTGTGGGTTATGAGCGTCAATATTTTAAAGTGCCCGACTCTGACCGGGATAATCTTACCATTATAGTAGAGCTTATTTCAGACACTACTTTTCTGGAAACTGTTGAGATTATGCCCTTCCCTACCGAAGAAATATTTAAGGAAGCGGTAGTAGCATTAAATCTGCCAATAGATAAAGGCGTGATAGGCGACAGCTATAATGACGACTTACTGGCACTCATGTTAAGAACTACACCGTACGACGGAAGCTTAAATTACAGGTATGCACAAGATCTTTGGCAACAAAATCAGGCAAATCGATTTGGACCAGCCGCCAACCCGTTCTTAAATCCCTTCAATTGGGCAAGTTTCTTCAAATCTTTGAAAAAGAAAGATAAAAAATAGTCTTCTTAAAGTACAAAGACTATTATCATCATAGTAATCAAAATAATGTAGATTATTCCTATAAACCATTTAAATATTTTTAACTCTTTTCCTTCCATAATTTCGCTTTTGCCACATTATGGCATAGAATGTACCAACTCCAAAAAAGTGGATTTAAAACCTGCCAGGACAATTTATAGAATCTGCCATAGTCCCTTAACGGGAATAAAGACCCGATACGAGATGTTCTGTTTGAATGTACAGGCCGCCTATTAGCTCGTTAAAACTACCCATCTAAAGTATTTTGGAAACAAATTAAATTCTATCCGTAATTAACAATCAGTGTTGAATTAAGTCAATTGTGAAATGATCTTTTATCTCTAGGTTTGATATACTTATGGGTCGAAATATCCAAACCTGCGTATAAAAAAGACAGGATTTAGAGTGCGAATTCTGATACCAGCTCTAAGGAAAAGTCAGAAAGGTTAGGGCCTTCATTCCAGTATGGTTAAATGGCATATTTTTCATCCATTATCTTGTTTTTTTAGACGCTTACTTCAAATAATATGAAAAACTTCTACTTATACGCCCTCGTCTCAATTGCGCTTTTTGGTTTTTTCAGTTCAGGTCAGAGTCAAGCTCAAGACATTGACCATCGTGTCTTTTTGTTGGGAAATACGGCAGATCTCCCGAGGAATTCAACATTTATTGATCAATTAGGAAAACTGCTGCCCGCGGATCAATCATTTACTGTAGTGTTGAACGGTGATTTGATAAATACGGATGACCTGCCCACAGAACAGGATATTTCCGAGGTCAGTAAGTTATTGAAGTCGATTTCCGGTTTCGAAAACGGGAGAGTGGTGATCATACCTGGAGATCGGGATTGGGCAAATTCGGGAAAAACAGGGTTGGAAAGTATTAGAGCCCTGGAAAAAGCTATCACCAATATGGCATTAAAAAATGTAATTTGGGCTGTCTCCAAGGGCTGCCCCGGACCTAAAAGTATAGAATTATCGGATAACCTTGTGCTGGTTACCGTAGATACACAATGGTGGAACCATCCTTTTTACAAACCTCAGCCCGCAGACGCGGACTGCAAAATTGTGACTAAAACGGACTTCGAAAACGAATTAAGAGAGGAACTTGAAGATGCCAATGGTAAAAATCTGTTAGTCGCAGGTCACCATCCATTAATATCAGTAGGGCAGTACGGCGGTAAAAAACCTACAAAAGACCATTTGATTCCACCTATTTACGGAAGCTTTAAAGTGGCGTATCATCAAAATATTGGCTCAGTGCTCGATATAGCGAATTCACACTTTGATCACATCAGGCATAAGATGGAAACCATGGTATCAGATAAAAATTCGGCCATTTATGCCTCCGGACATGACTATGACTTGCAAGTACTTAAGGAGTACAATAGCTTTTTTATTAACAGTGGTTCTGTGGCAGAAGCAAGGTTTGTTGGAAAAGACAAAACCAAAGTGCGATTTGCAAAGTCATCTAAGGGCTTGATCGAACTGGTTTATTACAAAGATGGAAAGGTGGATTACGTTGCCCATCAAAGGTCAGAAAACGAGGGCTTTAGTTTATTAAAGCAAGAAACGCTGCTGTATTCTCCCTGCAATACCTCACCTGACAATCCGGTTAACACCTCATTTATACCATGCCAAATTTCAAAAGGAACTAACAGCGCAGAAGATAGGCCCTCAGAAATAACTGAGGTAAGTGGTAGTAACTACCCCGCCAAAGGAATTAAAAAAATGCTCTTCGGCAGCCACTACCGTACAAGCTGGAACGAACCAATCGAGGTACCTTATCTGGATCTGTCAACAGAAAAACAAGGACTTAGAATATACGAAAAAGGAGGTGGAAGGCAGACAACCTCCTTGAAAATGAAAGGTGGAGACGGAAGAGAATATGTTTTTCGTTCTGTAGATAAGGATCCTACCACAGTTCTTGGAAGAGAATTCAGAGGTACTATAGTTTCTGAAGCTTTTAAGGATGTTACCTCCATGCAGCACCCTTATGGCGCCATGGTAGCCAGTACCATGTTAGACGAAACTGATATACTCCATGTCTCTCCTGAGCTGTTTGTTTTACCAAACGATGCTAAACTAGGTCCTTTTCAGGAAAAATATGCCAACCTGCTGGGCATGCTGGAGGAAAAACCAATAAACATCAAAAAGGTAGAAAAACCATTTGCCAATGCCGAAGAGGTATTGCAGAGCTATAAAATGTTCAGAGAATTATATAAAGACAATGACAATAGGATTAATAAAAAAGAGTATTCGCAAGCTCGCATGTTTGACATATTAGTAGGCGACTGGGGAAGGCATGAGGACAACTGGAAGTGGGCAGGTTATACCAATGATGATGACGGGATGACTTACCGGCCTATTCCAAGAGATCGTGATCATGTATTTTCAAGATGGGATGGTTTCATAATATGGCTGGCCGATAGAGAGTGGGCCAAACCAAGTGGAGAGAATTTCGGCCATACCATTAAAGATATAAAAAGTTTAACCTGGCAATCCAGGCACTTTGACCGGTTCTTGCTGAGCGAACTCTCCAAAGAAGACTGGGAGGCTGCAGCTGTTTATATTCAATCGAAAATAACCGATGATGTCATTGAAAGTGCGGTAAAAAAGATGCCTGAGGAAGTTTATCCATTGTCAGGCTCTGAAATTGAAGAGAAACTCAAGCAGCGAGTTAAAGATCTTAAAAAATACGCCGTAGAATACTACCTTTTGCTCTCAAAGGATGTTGACGTAGTTGGCTCAAATAAGGAGGAGCACTTCGAAGTGCTTCGTGAAGCTGATGGAAACGTAAGTGTTACAGTTCGCAATATTAAAAAAGACGGTTCAAATGGAAGAACGATTTACAAGCGTATTTTTAACCCTAAAGAGACTAAGGAAATACGGCTATATGGCTTGGACGGTATCGATGTATTCGACGTTTCAGGAGAAGCCAAAAAGTCGATTAAAATAAGGGTTATCGGTGGACCTGGCTCGGATAAGATCTCCGATCAATCCACAGTCCGAAAAGGGGGTAAGAAAACCTTGGTCTATGAAAAAGACCAAAACGCTACACTGAATTTCGGAAAGGAAAGTAAGCAGATTAATCATTGGGATAACAGCTTGTACAACTATAATCGAACTCGATTCGCCTACAACCGGTATCTTCCAATTTTTTCTATAGGATCTAATACCACCACCGGGTTTGGGGGGTCCTTAGGTGTAAGATTTACACGACAAAAATTTGGCAAGCCGGATTTTAGCGCTGTCCACACCATCAAGGGTCGATTTGCCACAGAAGATATTCTTATCTTCAGCTATACGGGCCGTTACCGTCATGCATTAGGGAAATGGGATGTAGAAGTCAATGGCCTGTTTGCCAATGACAATCTTTTTAATAAATATTTTGGCCCCGGAAATGGTAGTGTTAATGATGATGATTTAGATGATGAAGATTTTTACGAAACACGTTATGAGACCGTAAGTGGCGGCCTGGGGATAGTAAGGGACTTCTGGAAAAAAAGTTCGTTTAGATTAGGCGCCCTATTTGAAGAGAGTGAACCTGTTATTGAGTCCGGTACGATTCTGGCGTCAGATACGTTAGCCTTAGAAACCTTTGGCACCGGAACAATCAATATTTTAGAAGCCAGCGCTGAATTAAACCTCGATTTTAGAGACAGAGCCGACCTACCCGAGCAAGGCGCGCGCTTATACCTGAAATATCAAAACGGATTTATTACTAAT
>JBCDHA010000043.1:0-12977 GCA_038750705.1 Bacteroidota bacterium | reverse complement strand
TTTTAGAAACCGGTATGGCCGATAAGCGTTTGGTTTTTCTATATTTATTGATAAGAGCAATAAGCTTGGCTTCCTCCTGAGATAAGCAAACTTCTGAAGTTGAGGCTGCCGTGCTGATAGGGAATAGCGATATTAAATAGATGATGAGTGCATTCATAGTCATGAAAACTAACGTTCATTTCAGAAGGTTAGTTTAGATTTTTTAATCAACATTATTTGCATGCAACCAGACATGTTAAAGCCCTTTACTTTTATTAATTTCACAACCTAATTGTTAGAACTCAGAACAAAATAGAAATGTCAGAATCCACATCAAAAATCATATACACCAAAACGGATGAAGCGCCTGCATTGGCAACATATTCTCTATTACCTATAATACAGACTTTTACAAAGTCTGCAGGAATTGATGTAGAAACCAGGGACATTTCTCTTGCGGGCAGGATCATCGCTAACTTCCCGGAGTATTTGTCTGGGGCTCAGCAAATATCTGATGCTTTGACTGAGTTGGGAGAGTTAGCCAAAAAACCTGAAGCTAATATTATTAAACTCCCAAATATTAGTGCATCCGTTCCTCAAATGAAGGCCGCTATTACTGAATTGCAAGCTCAGGGCTACAAGCTTCCTGACTACCCTGAAGAGCCATCGAATGCTGAAGAGGAAGGTATCAAAGCCAAATATGATAAGATCAAAGGAAGCGCCGTAAATCCGGTTTTACGTGAAGGTAATTCAGATCGTCGGGCGCCAAAAGCAGTAAAGGAATACGCTAAAAAACATCCGCATTCCATGGGCGAATGGAATACAACTTCCAAGACGCATGTATCTCATATGGGCCACGGTGATTTCAGATCAAATGAAAAGTCAGTAACCATTGAAAAAGCGACATCAGTATCCATAGTACATACTGATGCCAATGGCAAAGTCACTGTATTGAAGGATAACCTTTCGCTATTAGCCGGTGAAATTATTGACACTACCGTAATGCAGAAAGAAGCGCTTATTGATTTCCTTACTAAGGAAATTGAAGATGCTAAGTCTAAGAACGTTTTGCTGTCGTTGCATATGAAGGCTACGATGATGAAAGTCTCTGATCCAATTATTTTCGGGCATGCGGTAAAAGTGTATTTTAAGCCGGTTTTTGATAAGTATGGAGAGGTTTTAGATGAAATTGGTGTCGACGTCAACAACGGTTTTGGAGACTTAGTTTCTAAAATAGAACAGCTTTCTGCTGATAAAAAACGAGAAATTCAAACGGATATTGATGCCTGCTTTGAAAATGGCCCTGATTTAGCGATGGTCAATTCAGACAAAGGTATCACTAACCTCCATGTACCCAGTGATATAATTATAGACGCTTCCATGCCGGCCATGATACGGACCTCGGGGCAGATGTGGGACAAAGCGGGTAATATGAAGGACACCAAAGCAGTCATTCCGGATAGTTCGTATGCCCATGTTTATCAAACGGTAATAGATTTCTGCAAGCGAAACGGAGCGCTGGATCCTACTACCATGGGTACGGTTCCTAACGTTGGTCTCATGGCGCAAAAAGCGGAAGAGTACGGTTCACATGACAAGACATTCGAGATCCCTACAAGTGGTACTGTCAGTGTTAAAGACAGTAATGGTGTAACGCTTATTGAACATAGTGTAAACGAAGGAGATATATGGAGAATGTGCCAGGTCAAAGATGCCCCGATTAAGGATTGGGTAAAGCTTGCTGTTAACAGAGCACGCGCCACAGATACTCCTGCGGTATTCTGGCTAGATAAAAATCGGGCGCATGATTCAGAGTTGATAAAAAAAGTCAATACCTACCTTCCTGATCATAATCCAGGTGATTTGGATATCAGAATTTTAGCGCCTGCAGAGGCCACCCAATTGTCATTAGAACGCATTGTACAGGGTAAGGATACCATTTCTGTTACGGGAAATGTACTCAGAGATTATTTGACTGACCTTTTTCCAATTTTAGAAGTAGGTACTAGTGCCAAAATGCTTTCAATTGTACCTCTTATGAATGGCGGTGGGCTTTTCGAAACCGGTGCAGGGGGTTCAGCGCCTAAGCACGTGCAGCAGTTTAATCAGGAGGGGCACCTGCGTTGGGATTCTTTGGGAGAGTTCTTGGCATTGGCAGCTTCGCTTGAGCATTTAAGCAATACTAGTAATAACTCAAGGGCTAAAGTCCTGGCTGATACTTTGGATTCGGCTACAGCTCGTTTCTTGGATGAGAATAGGTCACCATCCCGGAAAGTGAATGAGTTGGATAACAGAGGTAGTCATTTTTATCTTGCCATGTACTGGGCTAAGGCCTTGGCAGATCAAAAAGAAGATGCTGAATTGAGCGTAAGGTTTCAAACGTTAGCAACGGAGTTAGCTTCACATGAAGCTGAGATAATTGATCAGCTTCATGAGGCCCAGGGCAAGCCTGTAGATGTAGGTGGATACTACAATCCGGATGTGAATATGGCATCAGTAGCTATGCGACCCAGCGCTACGTTAAATAGCGTTCTAGGTGTCTGAAAAACGGTTTTAGAACCCGAGCATTTTAATAGCGGTTATCGCAGCTTCGTCACCCTTATTCCCATGCTTACCGCCTGCGCGGTCAAGGGCTTGCTGTTGACTATTTGGCGTCAATACCCCAAATATTACGGGCTTGTTGAATTTGAGACCTACATTGGTAAGGCCATTTGCTACCGCATCACATATAAAGTCAAAGTGTTTGGTTTCACCCTGTATAACACAGCCAAGGCAAATGACGGCATCGATATCCTTTTCATTAGCCATCCATTGGGCGGCTAAACTTAACTCAAAACTCCCGGGCACATTTTTTCGAATGATATTATCTTTTGATACTCCATTTTCCCTAAGGGTATTGTAGGCGCCATCATACAAGGCTTCCGTTACACTCTCATTCCATTCAGAAACGATAATGGCGAAACGCTTATTCGTTACATTGCCAATATTACTTTCTTTGTAACTGCTCAAATTCTTTTCTGATGAGGCCATAAATTTTAAACTTAGGTATTCGCCAAAAATAAAAAAGGGATAAGAAGTTATCCTTATCCCTTTGTAATATCTTATTAGAATAATTAAGAAGCGCCTTGAAGTCGTGCTTTATACTTTTTGGCATCCTGAACTTCAGCCGATTCCCAATATTCCTCGATAATTATTTCATAGGCAGCTATGGCTGCCTCGTTATTATTCAATTTTTCGTAAGCAAGCCCCTGCTTCATTAAATATTGCGGTGTAAAAAATTTATTAGGCTTATAATTTGCAGCTTTTTCATAATGGGTGGCTGCCTGGTCATAATCGCCTAATTCCATATTAGCATCACCAATCAAGCTGTAGGCTCTGGCCTGAACCAGATTATCACTTGAGCTAAAATCCTCTAAATATAGAATCGCAAGCTTAAACTTACCTTGCTTTAAGTAAGCGCTGCCAGCATAGAAGTTTGCCAAGTTACCGGCATCTGTCATTGAGTAATCGCTCGAAATATCAACGAATCCCAGGTTGTTTCCGTCACCGTTTAAAGCAAGGTCAAGACTATCAGATTCGTAATAGTAAATCGCCTGGAACATTTCCGATTGAGCCAAATCATTTTGAGACGTAGTGTAGTAGTTCCACCCAAAGAACCCGGCCACAACTAAAAATAACGCTCCGGCAATACCAAAAACAAGAACCTTATTGTTTTCAATGAACTCTTCGGTTCTTGATAGTTGTTCTGCCAATACCTCGGAATTCTCCAAGGCTGAAGTAGACTGTTCTTCAGACTTTTTCTTGATTTTGCTTGCCATGGTCTAAAAATTAGGCTGCAAATCTAGTAATTAATATGAGAATAAGAAATTTGATCTAAGTTAAAAATTAGTCCACGATATATGGATAATCCTCTTGAGCATAAACATCTTTCATGGCCTCGGAAGGATCAGGGAAATTAGATTCTTCAGCGAATTTAACACATGCCACTACCTCTTCTTTTATTTCAGAATCAATAGTATTCAAATCATCTTCTGACGCATACTTTTTCTTTAGAATAACCTGTCGTACTTGTTCGATTGGATCTCTTTGTTTGTATTCTTCAAGTTCATCCTTGGTTCTGTATTTAGCAGGATCAGACATGGAATGACCTTTATAGCGGTAGGTTCTGAACTCAAGTAATACTGGTCCGCCACCATCCCGAATGCTCTTAGCATATTTTTCTATTGCTTTGTGAACCGCCTCTACTGACATGGCATCGACAGGTTCGGATGGCATACTGTATGCTTCTCCAAGCTGATACAGCTCTGTTACATTTGAAGTACGGCTAACAGAGGTGCCCATAGCATAGCCATTGTTTTCAATCACAAATATGACAGGAAGTTTCCAGGTCATGGCCATATTCAAAGCTTCGTGAAACGCTCCTTGTCGTACGGCCCCGTCTCCCATGTAACATACGCATAAATTATCCGTGCCATTGTATTTCTCGGCAAACGCAATTCCGGCACCCAAAGGAATCTGACCACCTACAATACCATGACCTCCAAAAAAATGATTTTCCTTGTCAAACATGTGCATTGACCCTCCCTTGCCCTTGGAAATTCCTGTTTCCTTAGCAAACAGTTCTGCCATTATGGCTTTTGGGTCACTTCCTAATGCAATGGGGTGAGCATGATCTCTGTAAGCAGTAATATACTTATCTCCTTTTTTTAAGGCAGATACCGCTCCTGCAACACAGGCCTCTTGACCAATATACAAGTGACAGAAACCTTTTATTTTTTGTTGGCCGTAGAGCTGCCCTGCCTTTTCCTCAAACCTCCTCATCAGGAGCATACTTTTAAACCAGGCCATATATGTTTCCTTCGAAAATGTATCTTTGGTTGTAGTATTTTTAGATTTCGCTGTAGTTGCCATGCCTCTAATTTATCTTCATTTGGAGTGCGAAAATAAATAAAAAAGTTTAATGCACGTTGTAAAATTGAGTTTGATTAACTTCAAGAACTATGCTGAAATCACACTTGATTTTTCACAACATATCAATTGTATTGTAGGCTCAAATGGCGCAGGAAAAACCAATTTACTTGATGCTATACATTACCTTTCACTAACTAAAAGCGCCTTCAACTCGGTAGATTCGCAAAACATAAGATTTGGCCAGGATTATTTCATGGTCAAAGGTCTGATCAATAAGGATGGAGATGGAGAGACTGAGGTACTTTGTGCTCTTCAAAAAGGGAAAAAGAAAACATTCAAAGTAGATGGATCTGAATATGAAAAGTTCTCCGATCATATAGGTCAATTTCCGGTGGTACTAATAGCCCCTGATGATTCAGAAGTAATTAAAGGTTCAGGAGAGTTGAGGAGGAAGTTTTTTGACTCTATTATAAGTCATATAAATAAAGCGTATTTAGACGATTTAGTAAGGTATAACCATTTTTTAAAGCAGCGAAATGCCCTTTTAAAGAAGTTTAATGAAGGGTTCAGGTTTGATGAAGATTTATTATTTCCATATAACAAAGAACTCATAAGGTTGAATAAGAGGATCCATAAAGAGCGTTTAGATTTTTCCCATCGCTTTAACTTTTTGTTTGAACTCATATACCAGGAATTGTCTATGGGTAAGGAAGTTGCCCGTGTGGTGTATGAGTCATCAGTTGATACCGAAAACCTGGAACAGCAATTTGAAAGTTCCCTTGAAAAAGACAGGGCGCTAGAGCGTACTACATTAGGAATTCATCGCGATGATTTTAAATTTCTTCTTGATAATAGATCGGTTAAAAAGTTTGGATCGCAAGGGCAGCAAAAATCTTTTCTATTGGCTTTAAAAGTGGCTAATTATAATCTGATAAAAGAATTCAAAGACTTTAACCCGGTCCTTATGCTTGACGATATTTTCGACAAACTGGACGCTCAACGGATTTCGAGGCTATTAAAAATTATCTCTAAAGATGATTTCGGACAAATCTTTATTACAGATGCGCGCAAGGAGAGAACAGTCCAATTATTAAAACAGCTTAACTTAGAAGCAACTTTCTACTCAATGGAATCCGGGTCTCTGGTAAAATAAAATGTATGAGCGAGAACAAAAAGGGCAAAAGAAAATCTAATCTCTCCACGGTAGGCGAAGCTTTAAATGAAATGATGCGTGCTTACCGGCTCAAACCTCGATTTGATGAGATGCAACTGATTGCAAAATGGGGGGATTTTATGGGTAAGATGATTGCCAACAAAACAGGAAAGATCTTTGTGAAAAATGATGTGCTCATAGTGGAAATAAATTCGGCTCCTCTAAAGCACGAGCTTAACATGTCTAAGTCTAAGGTCATGCAGCGAATTGAGGAGGAGTTTGGTGCCGGCATAGTTACGGATATCATGTTTATTTAAAGCGGCTTGAGGCAGCTTCTTTGCAGGCGGCACAATTTATCTTTTAAAGCGCAGGATATTTTTTTTCAATTGCTTGAATAAAATCAAAAAGAGTATAATTTTGCACTTCCTTTGACAGACCTGCCTTGATGCAGGTTTCTTTTTCAAAGGAAAGTTCATTGTAAAAATGTCTTGGGGGGATACCAAAGCGGCCAACTGGGACGGACTGTAAATCCGTTGTCTTATGACTTCGCAGGTTCGAATCCTGCTCCCCCCACGGTGTCGACCGAAGCTTTAGCGTAGGTTGGCACTGTATTGAAGTTTTGGTGTTGTACTTTATACACCTTCACTAAAGCTTTGGTGCACAAGCGGGAGTAGCTCAGTTGGTAGAGCGACAGCCTTCCAAGCTGTAGGTCGCGGGTTCGAGCCTCGTCTCCCGCTCAACTTTTGAGTTCTCGGTTCAGGACTCTGATTTCAAAGTTGTTCAGGCAACTGAATTTTTTGAACTGAGAATTTTAAAGCCGAGATAGCTCAGGGGTAGAGCGCTTCCTTGGTAAGGAAGAGGTCGGGGGTTCAAATCCCCTTCTTGGCTCACAATTAAACTGGTGTTGTAAAAAAAGAATAAATTATAAACTAAACTTAGGGATTTTCAAATATGGCTAAAGAAACCTTCGACCGTTCAAAACCCCACGTTAATATTGGAACAATCGGTCACGTTGACCACGGTAAGACAACCTTAACTGCGGCAATTTCTAAAGTATTGGCAGATAAAGGTCTTGCTGAAACCAGAGACTTTTCTTCTATTGATAATGCACCTGAAGAAAAAGAAAGAGGGATTACTATCAATACTTCACACATTGAATACCAAACAGCAAACAGACACTATGCGCACGTTGACTGTCCGGGTCACGCAGATTATGTAAAGAACATGGTAACTGGAGCTGCGCAGATGGACGGTGCTATTATCGTAGTTGCGGCTACTGACGGTCCTATGCCTCAAACTAGAGAACATATATTATTATCGCGTCAGGTAGGTGTGCCTGCACTGGTAGTATTTATGAATAAGGTTGACTTAGTGGATGACCCTGAATTACTTGAGCTTGTTGAGATGGAAATCAGAGAGTTGCTTTCTGATTATGATTTCCCAGGTGATGATATTCCTGTAATCCAGGGTTCTGCGTTGGGCGCTCTTAATGGAGAAGCTGAGTGGGTTGCCAAAGTTGATGAACTAATGCAGGCGGTTGATGAGTACATTCCAATTCCGGAGCGTTTAGTAGACAAAGACTTCTTAATGCCTGTTGAGGATGTGTTCTCAATTACAGGTCGTGGTACTGTGGCTACAGGTAGAATCGAAAGAGGTGTAATAAACTCTGGCGACCCTGTTGATATTCTAGGTATGGGAGCTGAAAACCTCAAGTCTACTGTTACTGGTGTTGAAATGTTCAGAAAAATCTTGGATAGAGGAGAAGCGGGTGATAATGTAGGCCTTCTTCTTAGAGGTATCGAGAAAACTGATATCAAAAGAGGAATGGTAATTTGTAAACCAGGCTCTGTTACTCCTCATCAGAAATTCAAAGCAGAGGTATACGTTCTTTCAAAAGAAGAAGGTGGACGTCACACTCCATTCTTTAACAAGTATCGCCCACAATTTTACCTAAGAACAACTGACGTTACAGGTGAGATCATGTTGCCAAGCGGCGTTGAAATGGTTATGCCTGGCGATAATGTGTCTATAGAAGTTAACTTGATCAACAAAGTAGCCATGGAAAAAGGACTTAGGTTCGCTATCAGAGAAGGTGGTAGAACGGTAGGTTCCGGTCAGGTTACTGAGATCTTAGACTAAGCTTCAATAAATTCTAATTTAAAGCGTTCTGATTTTTCAGAACGCTTTTTTTTCTAAAAACTTTACACTACCTTTGCAGACCATTTTGGACTGGAAGGCACGAGTTTCGGCAAAAAAGTTCAAAAAAGAACGGCTGGAGGAGGTTGAGAGATTGATTTTAACTCGTGTAGTTAGTTTTACGGGTGTAGCTCAATTGGTAGAGTAGCGGTCTCCAAAACCGTTGGCTGGGAGTTCGAGTCTCTCCACCCGTGCAAAAAAATAAATTGTAGAAATGCAAAAATTGAAATCGTTCGTTCTGGATTCGTATGATGAGATGAAAAACAAAGTCTCATGGCCGAAATACAGCCAATTGCAAAATAGTTCAATTCTGGTGTTAATAGCCTCTTTGATCTTTGCATTAATTATCGGTGCGATGGACTACGTTTTTCAAAACGGCATGGATTTATTCTACAAAGAATTTTAACCTGTTGAGCTGTGAGTGAACTGAATTGGTATGTAGTTAGGGTTGTCAGTGGGCAGGAAAAAAAGGTCAAAGCTTATCTTGAAACAGAGGTAGAAAGGGAAGGCTTAACTGAATTTATCCCTCAGGTGCTTATACCTTCTGAAAAAGTGTACGAAATGAGGAACGGGAAGAAAAGGGTACGTGAACGTAACTTCTTTCCAGGGTACGTATTGGTTTCGGCAGATTTGAGTAATGGAGAGGCTAATCACCTGGTGACAAGTATACCTGGTGTAATAGGTTTTCTGGGCAATAACGGCACAGGTTCATCAAAAGAGCCGGTTGCATTAAGGCAATCAGAGATAAATCGGATACTAGGTAAGGTAGATGAGATTGATGAATTCGAAGAAAAACTGGACACGCCTTACATCGTGGGTGAGTCTGTAAAGGTAATGGACGGCCCGTTTAGTGGATTCTCCGGAACCGTTGAGGAAGTATTTGAAGAGCGTAAAAAGCTCAATGTTATGGTAAAGATATTCGGCAGGAACACGCCTGTTGAATTGAATTATATGCAAGTAGAAAAATTAGATTAAGAGATGGCTAAGGAAATTAGTGGATACCTGAAATTACAAATACGTGGAGGAGCGGCTAACCCTTCACCACCTGTAGGTCCTGCACTAGGTAGTAAAGGACTTAACATTATGGATTTCTGTAAGCAGTTCAATGCCAGAACCCAGGAAAAACAAGGCCAGGTATTACCGGTATTAATTACCATATATACTGATAAGTCTTTTGACTTTGTAATTAAAACTCCTCCCGCTGCCGTGATGGTGCTGGAAGCTTCAAAGAAGAAGAAGGGATCTGCAGAGCCCAACCGAAATAAAGTAGGTAGCGTTACGTGGGATCAGGTGAAAACAATAGCTGAAACCAAAATGCAGGATCTTAACGCATTTAAGATCGAATCGGCGATGAAGATGGTTGCGGGGACAGCAAGAAGTATGGGAATAAAAGTAACAGGTACAGCTCCTTGGGGCAACTAAGTATAGTTCGATGGGAAAACTAACAAAAAATCAAAAAGCTGCTGCTGAAAAGCTAGATCCTGCAAAGGAATATTCTATTGAAGAGGCATCTGCTCTATTAAAGGAAGTCACTTTTTCAAAATTTGATGCGTCTGTAGATATAGACATTCGTTTAGGTGTAGATCCTAAAAAAGCAGATCAAATGGTGCGTGGAGTAGTTACTCTTCCGCATGGAACAGGAAAAGACTTAACCGTACTAGTGCTTTGTACGCCGGATAAGGAGCAGGAGGCAAAGGACGCAGGAGCGGATCATGTAGGGTTGGATGACTACATTCAAAAGATTGAAAAGGGCTGGACGGATATAGATGTAATTATCACTATGCCTACAGTTATGGCCAAAGTTGGTCGTTTAGGAAGAGTATTAGGACCTCGTGGTTTAATGCCTAACCCTAAATCCGGTACAGTTACTCTTGATGTGGCAAAGGCAGTTAAAGAGATCAAGGCTGGTAAGATTGATTTTAAAGTAGATAAATTTGGTATTATTCACACAAGTGTGGGTAAAGCCTCTTTCTCGCCGGATAAAATTCAAGAAAATATCATGGAAATGGTGCAGACAGTGTCTAAGCTGAAGCCTTCTTCGGCAAAGGGAACCTACTTTAAAAGCATCAATGTATCTACAACCATGAGTCCTTCAATTACAATAGATAAAAGTTCAATTTCAGGCATATAATTATGACAAGGCAAGAAAAAGCAACTATAATAGATGAACTAAAGGACAAGTTAGATAATAACAACCATTTTTATCTAACGGATGCGTCTGGTCTTACTGTAGCGGAGATCAATGCCTTTAGGAGACTATGTTTTGAGAAAGGGCTAGAATACAAAGTGTATAAAAATACACTTATAAAAAAGGCTCTTGATGCCGTTGATAGCGATTTTTCTGATCTGGATCCGGCATTAAAAGGTCACTCGGGAGTAATTTTTGTTGAAGAAACGGCAAATCTTCCCGCAAAGACAATAAGAGACTACAGAAAAAAACAAGGTGGTGAAAAACCACTTTTAAAGGCTGCTTCCATTGAAAATGACATCTTCCTTGGTGAAGAACACTTGAAAACATTGAGTGAGCTCAAGTCTAAAAATGAGCTACTTGGTGAGGTTATAGGTTTACTTCAGTCACCTGCACAAAACGTTATTTCTGCTCTTCAAAGTGGAAAGAACAATATTGGAGGCCTGATTAAAGCACTAGCCGACAGAGAAAATTAATTTGAACAAAAACGACTTATTTAAATAAAACGAAAATGGCAGACGTTAAAGCAATCGGAGATCAACTTGTTGAACTAACAGTTAAAGAGGTAAACGAGCTTGCAGAATACTTGAAAGAAACTCACGGCATTGAGCCAGCTGCTGCTGCTGCAGTTGCTGTAGCTGCACCTGCCGGTGGTGGTGAAGGTGGCGATGCCGGAGCTGAGAAAACAGAATTTGATGTTATTCTTAAAGCAGCCGGTGGTGCTAAGCTTGCAGTAGTTAAACTGGTAAAAGAACTTACCGGTCTTGGACTTAAAGAAGCAAAAGAAATGGTAGATGGCGCTCCTAAGGCCATCAAAGAAGGTATAGCTAAAGATGAAGCTGAAGGCCTCAAAAAACAGCTTGAAGAAGCTGGGGCTGAAGTAGAACTAAAGTAAGCCTTGACGACACTTTGAGTCGTCAAAAAAACTAGACCCTTATCTCGGTGGCTTTGCTGTCGAGATATTTAGGGTCTTTTGCTGTTTGTAGTCATTTACTGCGCAGCACGTTTTACACCTAGTTGAAACAAAAATTTTAAAGCTTTGGCTAATATAGTAGAAAACTCAAGAATTAGTTTTTCATCCATAACAAAGGTGATCGACTATCCGGATTTTCTTGATATCCAACTTCAATCATTCAAGGACTTTTTTCAATTAGAAACTCCTGCTGAGAAAAGAGAGCAAGAAGGCCTCTTCAAGGTGTTTTCAGAAAATTTTCCAATATCAGATTCGAGAGAAAATTTTGTTCTCGAATTTATTGACTATATCGTTGATCCTCCAAAATATTCTGTTGATGAATGTATTGATAGGGGTCTGACATATTCCGTTCCTCTGAAGGCAAAATTAAAATTGACTTGCAATGACGAGGACAATGAAGATTTTGAAACGATAGAACAAGAGGTGTTCTTAGGGAATATCCCCTACATGACTAAAAAGGGATCATTTGTTATCAATGGTGCTGAAAGGGTTATCGTTTCACAGCTGCACAGATCTCCTGGAGTTTTCTTCGCCCAAAGCAAACATACCAATGGTACTAAGCTTTATTCTGCCAGAATTATACCTTTTAAGGGGTCTTGGATTGAGTTTGCTACGGATGTAAACAACGTAATGTATGCTTACATTGATCGTAAGAAGAAGTTTCCGGTAACTACTCTTTTAAGGGCAATTGGCTATGGTACGGATAAAGATATTCTTGATCTTTTTGGTCTGTCTGAAGAGGTAAAGGCTACTAAAAAAGACTTAAAGGGAGTTAGCGGAAGAAAACTGGCGGCCAGGGTACTACGAACGTGGACGGAAGATTTCGTAGATGAAGACACGGGCGAGGTGGTTTCTATCGATAGAAACGAAGTGCTTCTTGAAAGAGATCACATAATAACAGACGAGGACGTTGAAATCATTGTCGATTCGGGAACAAAATCGATTATTCTTCATCGCGATGACGTCAATGTTACGGACTATACCATCATATTCAATACGCTTTCTAAAGATAATTCGAACTCCGATAAAGAAGCCGTAGAGCAGATTTATCGTCAGTTAAGAAATACAGAGGCTCCAGATGAGCAAACTGCCAGAGATATTATTCAGAGTTTGTTTTTTAGCGAAAAACGCTACGATCTTGGCGAAGTTGGTAGGTATAGAATCAACAAAAAACTAGGGCTTGACCTGGATACGGATCAGAGAGTATTAACTACTGAGGATATCATCCTTATCGTCAAATACCTGATCGGACTGATCAACTCAAAAGCTGTGGTTGATGATATTGATCACTTAAGTAATAGAAGGGTTAGGACCGTAGGCGAACAACTTTATACTCAATTTGGTGTGGGTCTTGCAAGAATGGCAAGAACGATTAAAGAGAGAATGAACGTTAGAGATAACGAAGACTTTAAGCCCGTTGACTTGATCAATGCCAGAACGCTTTCTTCAGTTATCAATTCATTTTTTGGCACCAACCAACTGTCTCAGTTTATGGATCAGACAAATCCGCTTGCTGAGATTACTCATAAACGCAGAATGTCTGCTCTTGGACCGGGTGGCCTCTCAAGAGAGCGAGC
>JBCDHA010000042.1:0-12989 GCA_038750705.1 Bacteroidota bacterium | reverse complement strand
GTATCCATAAAAGTAAAATCAATAGGCCGTCCATTAGCGTGTTTATTCCACACGCCCGTCAAACGCTCAAGTGTTTGCTCAATATCGTCAGAGGTATATCTCACAATGAGGTAGCTTACAGGCATTGTAATTTCGCTGGTCAATGAGAATATCACGGGTTGGATTTCAGTATGCATAGAAGTAAAGTGAAAGTCTTTTACCACACCGATAACCGTGGCCTTCTTTCTTGACCACTGACTACCTGTAAAAGCAAGTCCGGTAAGCTTTTCACCAACGGGATCGTCAAAACCCAAGAACTTAGCAGCCGACTCATTCAAAACATAAGCATCCGTAGCATCTGACGAAAAATCCCTGGAAAATGAGCGCCCGTCTACCATTTCTGCTTCGAGGGTTTCAAAGTAATCGTGCCCTACTATAATGGTAGAAACCATGGTTTCCTCCTTTTCGGTCGTGTACTGCCTCCAACCGCCTATTCTATTCACCGGACTATTGTTACTTACCGTAATAGAAGTGAAGTCTTTTTGAGCTAACAACTCTTGTTTAATTACCTCATGTTTTTCTCGTAATTCAGCCGTAGAAAGCGGCAGATACAAAACGGATGACGTATTTACCCCCATTTTTTTATTGCTCATGAAATGGATCTGTTCTCCAATAAGCAGCGTGCTTATCAGCAAAGTGGAGGTAGTGGCAAATTGAAGGAGAAGCAGTAGCTTCCGGAAGGATAAAACGCTCCCTGTAATTTTAACCTGCTCGCCACTTACCGACCGCAAGGCATTAAACCTTGATAGATAAAAAGCAGGATAACTACCCGTTATAATGCCTAAAAAAATACCAAAAAATACAAGCCCTAAAACAAACTTAAGATCACTGATAATACTCGGTTGAAGCGACTTACCTGAAAGCTCATTGAAATAGGGCATCAATATTTCCGTGAGAAGCCCTCCAAGCAGCACCGCAAACAAGGAAAGCACTATAGATTCTATCAGGTGCTGGAATACCAGTTGACTTTTACTCGCTCCAACTATTTTTCTGAGACCCACTTCTTTTGATCTTCCGCCCGATTTGGCAACCGCCAGATTCATGTAATTGATGCAGGCGATTGCAAGAATTAGAAATGCCACGGACAAAAAGATATAGGTATATAACATATCGCCGTTTGGAGCCAACTCACTACTCAGGTTCGAAGTCAGATGAATGGATTCGAGTGGTTGCAGGAAATATTCCGGGCCATCTTCGTAAGTGTACCATTCTGCCACCAGAGGCTTCAGGTTTTCCCGTATCAAATTAGCATCCGCCCCTTCTTGCAGTTTCACGTATGTATAATGACTCGTGCCACCCTTGTTATTGGTCACCCAGGCCGGATAAGACGGTAAAACAGTAGCTTGAGAAATAATCATGTCAGCATAAAAATGACTGTTTGAAGGAAAGTCTTTCATAAGCCCCGTTATTTCCAAAACAAAATCATCCAATTCAATGGATTCACCAACAGGATTTTCATTGCCGAAGTATTTCACCGCCATTGATTCACTGATCACAGCAGTATTGACTCTGTCCAAAACTGTTGAGGGTTGGCCCTCGATTAAAGGAAAAGAAAACACTTCAAAGAATGTGCTATCAGCGGCTAACAGATCATCTTCTTGAAAGACCTTTTCGTTTCGTCTGACAAGCCCGTTGTTAGGTATCAATCGTGTCCATTTTTCAATTCCCGAGACCTTGTTCAGCTCCGGTGCAAAAAGATAGGTAATGTTAGCGCTTTTTGTTCTGCCTTCTCCTCCTTGCTTATGACTGCCTGCCACCCGGTAGATCCGGTCACTGTCCGTATGAAACTTATCGTAACTCCATTCGTCCTGAACAAATAGCAACAGCAGCAGAAAAGAAGTGATGCCCGTGGTAAGTCCGATGCAATTAACGAGTGTGTAGCCGAGCTTTTTTCTCAGGTTGCGTACGGCAATTTTGAAATAATTGATAAGCATCTTATTCTTCTTTTAAAGATCTAACGGGGTTTGCAGAGGCCGCCTTAATGGACTGATAGCTAACCGTAACCATCGCAAATAAGGTAATGACCACTGTAGCCAATAAAAAGATCACCGGGCTGAACTCTATACGATAGGCAAAATTCTCCAGCCAACGACCGGCAGCATAATGGGCCAAGGGAGCAGCTAAGCAAAGCCCAAGAAATACCAGCATTAAGAACCTCTTATTGATCAGAATTAAAATATCAAATACATCAGCACCCAGTACCTTCCTAACCCCGATCTCTTTAACTTTCTGAGCAGTGGTATAGGAAACCAATCCAAAAAGACCCATACAAGCAATGAATATCCCTATGACAGTAAAAAACGTAAACATCTTACTTAACTGCTCTTCCGACGCATACATATCAGTCAAATTTTCGTCCAAGAACTCATAACTAAAAGGCCGCTCCGTTCCTAAATCATCCCAGTGTTCCCTTAAAAATGTGAGTGTTTCTTTTACAGCTTCTGGTTTTACTCTAATGGCCATAGTCTGGTAAGCCTCCGGATAAATATGTAGGACCGTAGTAGTTACGGCCTCCTTCAAACTCTTGAAGTGAAAATCTTTAATAACCCCGATTACCTCTCCCTGCTTAACAGAGTCATAATTCCACATGTCCCAGTTCACACGCTGACCAATAGCTTCTTCCGGTTCACCAAAGCCCATATTGCGCACGGCAGTTTCATTAAGAATAAATGCCTGTGATGCATCCGTACGATGGCCTTTATCAAATGCCCGACCCGCAACAATTTCAAGCCCGAGGGTTTCAATGTAGGCAAAATCTACCATGAAATGGTTGGCCGGAAATGTCTTATTTTCAGAGTTTCTGATTTCATCGCCTGATACTATCTGTCCCGGAAGACCGAAACTATAGCTAATGAACCTGATACCCGGATAGCTCAACCACTCATTTTTGATGGTGTTTAGCCGTTCCGGATCATTTCTTAATTTTTGATTTACCGGCAATAAAATCACCTGACTTTTGTCAAAGCCCAGGTCTTTACTTCTCAGAAATGACAGCTGCTCATACACTACAATTGCGGCTATGATTAGGAAAATCGAAAGTGAGAACTGAAAAACAACGGCAACACGTTGGAACAATTGACCAGATAAACCCTTTCCAAAAAACCTTTTATTGAACAAATTCAAAGAGCTCAGGGATGACCCAAAAAATGCAGGGTACGTCCCTGCCAAAAGCCCAATAGCCAGTGCAAAGAAGAAAACAAAAAACACCGCCAAGGGCGCATTTATAAAGTAAGAATCTATGGCTTTAGAGGTAAACTCATTTAAATAGGGTAACGATAGTTCGGCGATTAAGCCGGCCAGTACTACCGAAAAAACAGACAGCAATACCGACTCACTTAGAAACTGAAAAATAAGCTGTTTCTTTTGCGCTCCTATTACCTTTCTGACGGCAATTTCTTTCAGGCGGTTAATTGAACGGGCGTTTGAAAGATTGGTAAAGTTGACACATACAATGATGATTATGAACAGAGCTGCGGCAGACAAGGCATAGACCGTGTAGATGTTTCCCCGCTTGGCAATCTCCCACTGAAAGTTTGATGAATAGAGGTAGATGTCATCTATCGCCTGAATGTACGGGGTGTACATAAAGCCTATGGGCTTGGTGATAGGATGGGCGTACTTTTCGCTAAAGGCAGAAAGGCCTGCTTCAAATTCGTTGGCATCTGCTTCCTCTTTCAATTTCACGTAGGTGAAAAATTGCTGCCACACCCAGTTATTTAATCGTTCGCTGTTCCAATATTTAAATAAGCTGGACAGAGACATGATCATCTCCGTTTGCAAATGGGAGTGTTCCGGTATGTCTTCATAAACACCTACAAGGGCAAACTCTTCATTTTGAATTTTAAAGGTCTCCCCCAGAACAACCGAATTGAGATGTTTCTTAGCAAAGCTTTGAGAAACCACAACCTGATTAGGTTCGGTCAGCGCCTTTTGATCATTCCCTTCGACCAGTCGAATCGTGAGCATATCAAAGATGGTGGACTCCGCATAAACAGCCTTGCTTTCGAGGATCTTCTCATCTCCAATAGTGAGCAGGACCTCGCCATAAGTGTCCATTATTCTGAGGGTAGACTCTACCTCGGGATAATCCGCTTTTAGTGTTGGGGCAAATATGGGCGGTACTATAGGCAGCTGCTCTGTTGTGCCGTCATCACCTTCACTTATGTTGTAAATTCTAAAAGTTCTATTCTTATCAGGGTGATAATCATCGTATTTCAGCTCGTCCCAAACGAAAATAGAAATGACAAAGAAGCTAGCCATTCCTAAGGTCATGCCTGCAATATTGATAAATGAGAAAAGTCTGTTTTTCTTCAGATTTCTTAGTGCGATTTTCAGATAGCTCCGAAGCATATTTATTTTGAGTTTTTGACCAGCCTTACGTTACCAAATAATATGCCCTTAAAAACAAGGTGCTGACAATCAATGAATTAGACAAAAACAATTCGATTAAAAAGAGCCGGTTTGTTCCGGTCTGGAACAGTAGTGTTCTGGGTTGGAACATTAAAAAGCTGTTACATCAGTACGGTGGGAATCAATTGGCTTTCATCAGCCACCGGAACAGGGTTATTATTATCAATCATAATTGACCCATTGGTAGGTAATAGCCAGGATCATCCACTGCAGATAGTATTACGCCATTTTGAACTATCAATGCATCGGCGCTGCGTAGTAGTTAAGTTGAGCCTAATGAGTCTATCACAGCTTATGGTACTGGTAAATACACGCGCTGTGTTAAGTATTGAATTATTACTCCCTAACGACCCTAAATGACGATCCAGTATTACCCGATTTTATAAATAAAGTATAACTACCTCTTGAAGGAATAAAAACTTTTTTCTCAAGGATTCCCGAAGCAACCAATTTTCCCGTTGCGTCAATTAGTTTATATGTAGCTTCCTCATGAAACCCTGACACACTCATGTAATCATTTGTTGTAGGATTTGGATACAGTGCAATTTCCTGAACGGAAAGGTCATCTTTGCTTGTAACGATGTCATCACAATCATCAAACTCTGATGATTCCAAAATGGTCAAGTTCAAATATGCCACTGAATCACAACCCAGCTCATTAGAAAAACGCTCCTCATAGATACCCGTTTCAGTATATACTACACCATTCCAATTATAAGATTTACATGTCTCAACCGTTTCTTCACTTGAACTTGACTCAAGAATGGTGAGATAAACAGTAGCCGTACTATCACAACCGGCTGTACTCGTCAACAGTTGCTCGTGCACACCTGATGTAGTGATAACATCTCCATGCCAATCGTACTGATCACATACAGTTACTTCGGCTTCGCCAGATATGGATTCAAATATGGTTAAATTCAAATATGCCACCGAATCACAGCCAACTGAATTAGAAAAAAGCTCCTCATACGTACCTGTTTCGGTATATATCTTACCGTTCCAATCATAAGGTTCACATGTTTCAACCGTTGCTTCACTTGAACTTGACTCAAGAATAGTGAGGTTTAATGTAGCTGTCGAATCACAGCCAACGGTGTTTAAAAAAAATGCTTCGTAAACTCCTGATGCAGAATAGTTTATCCCGTTCCATTCGTAATTGTCACATGAAGCTGTAACCTGTTCACTAAATGAAGGTTCCAGAATCAATAAATCTATTTGTACAAGGCTGTCACAACCATGAACCGAAGTAAATGCGGCATTATAAATACCATCTTCAAATAATACCTCGCCATTAAACTCATAAGATTCGCACTCCTCTATACTTAATGCTTGGTCATAGTTTATAATGCTTGCATCCGTATCATCACAATCTTCCAGGAAATTAAATCCATCCTGATCAAAATCACTACCATAATATTCCTCCAAAATCCAGTCTATTTGTGCTATGATTTTATCGTATGTCCCTTCCCAATCGGCATAAGCATTTTGATACGGCTGATAGTTTTGATTATTGGAATTTGTTGGTGCCAATTTATTGTAATATGGTTCAAACTCATCGAAGGTTGTAGGAATGAAATCTCGAATGTATCTAAGTCTTGTGTACACTTCCAAACTTCTTGGAAAGGCGTTTAAAGTGGCCACCAATGTATCATGTGGATGCTCACCCCAAAAATGATTGAGTGGCGCCATGTTTTGATTTAGAGCCTGATTAGAGGCTAAATGCCATTCAGAGTCTTTTATCAGATTCAAATCTGGATCATTTAACTGACCTCCCATAGCAGTCCATTGGTCGTAAAAAACTTGATTAATACTACCTAAACCTTCCCAACCAAAAAGTGCAGCTACGTCTACATATTTTGACCATCCTCGTTGCTGATATTGCCTTTGAGATTGAACCATCTCCTCATTGTTCATGAAATTATCCATAACCACCCAATCGATTATGGCCTCGTCTCTTGTTACACGTCTTCGTTCAGAATATTTCATAGCCGAATCAAGTGGTAAGCCAAAGCCCTCATTAAATGTAATAACGTATGCCAAACCTACTATCACCTCATGCTCATTCACTGGATTGATAATGGTAGGCAAGGCAGTATGGTGTGACATCTCATGCCAGTAAGTCACTTTGTGATCACCCTGGTAATTATTGCCATCGAGCACATTCATCATATTAAAATGAACGTTGACCCAGGAAGGACCACTAAAAGGTGCTTGGTTCCACACCAAGTTCATGGGGTAACCTCCGGCAAGTGTATTCCAAATAGAATTTTTATCGTGAGTGAAATGTTCAGCTTTGTGTAAGGGGAAAGGACGACCGAATGCATTTTGATAGGCCTCCCACATTTTATCATACATTTCTACCGTCTCTTTGACATCATTTCTTGAAAAGAAAGTAAGCTCAGCGGTAAACATGGCATTATCTGTTACCGCCTCGCACCACCTCGTCACTTCTGCATCCCTTAATTGATAAAATTCTGCGATGTCTGTTTGCCGAGTGGATGAGCTTTCATAATAGGCAAATTTCACCGCTCCCGATATCATCACATCAATAGATCCCAGATCAGTGCCTTCAGGAATACCAATGTATATGACACCCCCAACCGGATTGATGGTTTTCATTTCATTTTGCACAATGTCAAACTCCTTCATTACCCTGGGAAATCTTTGAATGCCATGGAGTTTATTGCTCAAATCCATATTGTGGGTACCAATAATCACAGTTGCCCCGATATTGACTAATGCATCAGGAACTTCCACGGTAATCAGTTCTCCGGGAGGAGCATATAATCCAGTACCTCTTCTGGCAAATCCTCCATAGTTCTCTTCCCTGACTTTCATATTATACCCGGGGTCTGCCAAATAAGTCCCGTTAATCGGAATTGCTTGTGCATCCAGACGTGCTGCCGTAGGATCTACAGGACCCGGAAAAAACTGGGCTGTTTCAAAACCTATGCCCACGACATTATCTATATGATCCGTGGTGGCATAGTTATCAAAGATGTCTAATTGTAAGTTCAGAGCTAGAGCACTAAAACTATCATATTCTTCATAAAAATTCCTTGAGTCATTATGGTTGAACATGGGCTCATGCGTTGCTTCGTAAGCCTCCAAATAACTATCAACATACGTCTTTGAGACAAGGTAATTATCCCTAAAATTAGAAAGTCCCTCCCCAACATACTTATCTATTTCCTCATCTGTAAGCACAATTACGCCATTTAAGTGGTCTGTCAGTTGTTGTAGCGCATTTTCAAAAATGCCTTGGTCAGTTGCCGGAAGGGTTGTTCCCACATAAAAATCATCGATAATCAGGTCTATAGCATTTCTGGTAGGATGAGCGCCTTGTTGCGCAAATGTTAAACCTGAATATTGACCTATATTCAGGTGTTGGTTTTGCAGTGCTGCACCATCGAACCTGGTCATAAAGGTTTCAAAGTCAAAGGTGAAGTTTCCAGTTTGTAAGTAAGTATCTGTTTGAAGGGTAAAAGCACCTGCCTCAAAATCAATTATGAAGGTCATGCTCACCCATTCATCAAAGTCGTAGATCGGTCCCGTCAACCTGACCTGATTTCCCGCTCCATCGTCCATCAGCAATTGCAACCCTAGTTGGTCTCTCCAGCCGTATGTATAGATTCTTATATAAGGGTTGCCGCCACCACCCCGACGTAAATCAAAAAGATAGCGCCCTTTAGTTGGCCAATCACCAGCAGGTATTTTGAACCTCATTTTCAATACCCAAAGTGTGGAATTTCTAAGTACCTGTGAGACGTCAGTAGGTAACCTGAAACCACTTGTACTGTCTAGTAAAACAGCTTTGCCATCCATACCATCCACGTAGTTGACCAGACCAGGGTTTTGTTCTATTTCTTGAATAACGTATGAGGGATCATCACCACTTCCGAAGTTAGTGATGGTATTATCATTAAAATTAACGTTTACTGTTTGACCAGCTAATCTGGTGGTCACACAAAAAAGTCCTAAAGCCAATAATGTTTTTCCGATATTCATGCAATACCTCAAAAGTGGGCTTAAACAAGGTTATGGTTAGTATTTCATGGTGAACATCTGGTTAACACCTGTTTATTTTTTGATCATTGTCACTTCTTTTCAGTTTATTATTGTGTTTAGTCTTCAAGTCAAGAATTGAGTAACTTTCCTTTATCCAGTGAGTATTTTGATCAACCAAACACCCCTAGCAGTCCAGGCTAATGCGTCACGTTCTTCTATTCAGTCTATGTATGTTCACCGCATTTGGTCAAAATCCGGAGATCGACAGCTTACAGAATCAGTTATCACGAAGTAAACCTGATGAATACAGAGTAGATATTTTAAGAGAGCTCATTGCCAAAGCCTACATTTCCGGTGACACAAAAGGCGCATTTGATTATGCGGACCAAGCAATTGAATTGGGAAACAAACTAGGCTATGATTTTGGGCTAGCGGATGCCTGGTTTAAGAAAGGGCTGATGTACCAGCGGGCCCAGGACTATATTAACGCTATCGACTGTTATAAAACCGACCTGGAGCATCGCATTCCTGCAAAAGACTTTAAAGGTGCCATTTCAACCATCAATAATATTGGCATTATTCAGATGTATTACATCAAGGACAATCGGGAGAACCCAAGAGTGTACTACTTGCAGGCATTAGAATATGCTGAGCAATATGATAGCACACTCATTCCTTCTATTCTTACCAATGTGGCCATTTCATTTCAATTTGAAGGAACTTACGACTCTGCGGAAGTGATTGCCAATGAGGTGCTGAACATTCATCTTTCGAGAGACGATTTTAATGCGGCAGCGAGTACCCTAAATGTGTTGGCAAATACTTATAAACGCCAAGGCGAACTGGAGAAAGCAATTGACCACTACAATGAATCTTTCAAATATTACCAAAAATCAAACTACCCAAATGGCCAGGCCGTCGCTAAAAATAATCTGGGTAGTACTTACCTTCAAATGAAAGACTATCCAAAATCATTATCGGCTTATTTTGAAGCCAAGGAAATTTACGATCAACATGACTTAATGAGAGGTAAAGCCAACATTTTAAGGCGGCTTGCGGGGGTTTATGAAAGCATTGATGACTATGCAGAGGCGGTCGTTTATAGTGAGAAAGCTCTATCCATCTTCAGAGAGCTACAACTAACAAAAGAAGTAGCGACTACACTTAATCAGGTGGGCTTTTACAAGATGGAATCAAATCAATTCGATGTGGCAGAATTGGTTTTTAAAGAAGCTATGGATCATGCCGTCGACATTGGAAACAATCACATCCTTGCCAGTATTTATTGCAACCTGGGAGAGCTGGTCTTTAAACGGACGGCATTTAAGGCGTCATATCAATATTTTGAATTGGCAGATTCCTTGAATGCTGAGTTACAAAACGATGTTTATTTGGCTCGCAGCGCCTTAGGCAAAGCGAGGATACACTTCGAAGTAGATGAGCTCAACGCTGCGCTGCGTTTTTCCAAACTCGCTTATCGGACGGCTAAAAATATTAAGGACCTCAAACGGCTCTCGTTAGCTTCCGATCTGCTAGGCGTGATCAGCAGCGAGTTAGGAGATCACCAAAGTGCTTATGCTTATCATAAGGAATTTAAGCTTTTGAGTGACTCCCTGCTTAATGAAAATGCCATTAAGACGGTCACTCGTATGGATCTGGAACGGCTTTACGAATTAGATAAGCAAGAGCTTGAGGCCCAGAGACAATTGGAGTCCATGGCCTATGAACGTGAAATCGAACGTGGAAAAGCCATCCAATACGCCTTGCTTGCCGGAGCGATTGTTGCCGTGGTCATTCTCATTATTCTCTACCGTTTTTACAAACTCAAGCAAACGGCCAATCAACAGTTGAAGGAAAAGAATCAACACCTGAAAGAATTAAGAGAAAGTGAGAAACTCTTTTCCACAGAAGCGTTGGCAGCGAAAGACAGAGAACTAGCCACATTGGCTATGGCTTCCCACGAAAAAACGAGCCTCCTCAACAAGCTGCAGGAAACAGTCGGGAGTATTGAAGGCCAGATTGATAATCAACTAAAACCCGATTTGAAGGGAATTAAAAAAAGCATAGAGGTGAGTTACTCATTAGACCAAAGCTGGGATAGCTTTCTACACCGGTTTGAAGATGTACATCCAAGATTTTTCAATACACTTAAATCCACCAACCCAGCACTTACAATAGATGATCTTAAGCTAAGTGCTTACCTTAAGATTGGGATGTCAAATAAAGAAATCGCAAAAGTAACCCATCTCACACCTGGTTCAGTAAAAACCAAAATTCACCGGTTGAAAAAAAAGCTACACCTCGGGCCTGATGATAGTATCAGGGATATGATGATTAACCAATAATGGTCCGGGTCGCCTGGTGAAAGTAAAATGGACGTCAATTCATTAAAACAAGAAACCCTTCTGTTAATATACGTTTGAATTTGCAGTGGTTATTTATTTATAATAGCTAAATCTTAGCAGTTTCTTCCGGCCAGAAAACAATACCCTGTTCACCACACTATTCCCCTTTTAGGCCATCACATAAGGAATAGGTATCACGAAGTTCTAGATCACACACATCTTTGTTTCAAATCTTTCTTTGGCCCTCATTGTCAAATTTTTTACCTCCTCGGTCAAATGATTCACCAGGGGAAGCCCCATTTTTACAACTGTAAATTGATTACTTTAACGGTAATGGGTACGTTCCGCTTTATGAATGATCCTTAAATACAAAAATTATCAACTAGACAATTTCACAGTTTTTGAAAGGGTGACTTTTGCACCTCCTTTTAAACCATCTGTTACCTACGAGCAAGAAGCGTGTTTTATTTATTCTCTTTCAGGAAATGGGATTTCATATGGAGGATTAGATAGTGACCGGATAGTCACTGGAGAGAGCATTCTAATGAAATGCGGTTCTTTCGTAAATCATTGGCAAAATACCGACAATGGAGATCCTTGTGAGATCATAGCTATCCATGTAACGCCGGAAATACTCCATAAAATATACGCTCACAAATTGCCGGATTTCTTGAAGTCAGAGGGTAAAATTTCTTCAAGAATTTTTCAGCGGGTTCCTCAGCAATTCGTCATCGATGAGTTCATTAAAGGGCTTCTTTTCTACTTTGATAACCCGGAGTTGATTAATGAAGAATTGATGACACTCAAGATACAGGAACTGATTCTCCTACTGTTCAATATTGATTATGATAACATTCGTGAACTACTGAAGTCACTCTTCGCGCCTGTCGATCTTACTTTCAAATCCATTATAGAGGCACACCTCTACCAGGAACTTGAGATTACGGATTACGCAGCGTTGACCAATACAAGTCTCTCCACTTTTAAACGTAGATTCAAGAAAACATTTAACCAAACACCGGCGCTTTTCCTAGCCTCCAAAAGACTTGAAAAAGCTGCCGAACTTCTAAAAACATCTGACTTAAGAATTACCGAAATATGCTTCCAATGTGGCTTCAAGGACTTAAGTACATTCTCTCGCTCGTTCAATAAAAGGTACGGGAGCCCACCCTCTGCTTTCCGGAATTCCAATAGAACCTCTGAGTCAAATTTTTGACCTTGCGTGCAAAATTTCTGGTATTCATTTATTTGACCTTTGACCCGGTCAAAACATAAAAAGAAAAATGAAAATCAGAAACGTATCATTAATCCTGCTTCTCACGGGATTGCTAACAAATTTTGAAACTATGGCTCAGAAAAAAGTACAAGTAGAACAGTCTATTTACGTAGATGTGCCAAAGGATTCCTTATGGAAAATCACCGCATTGGAATACGAAAAAATCGGAGTTTGGAGTGCCGGTGTAAAAACCTCAGAAGGTGGAAATGTCGCAGGGTTTAATGGAGAGATCCACACAGAAAGGGTTTGTGTTCCCGGGTATAAGGGATTCAAAAAGACGACCGAACGGATCATTGACTATGCACCGGAGCAATACTATTTTACTTACCAAATTGCAGAAGGTCTTCCGGGGATGGTTAAGTATGCGACAAATACGTGGACACACAAAGATGAAGGAGAGGGAACAAGAATTACCATGCAGGTGAAGATGGAGCTGAAAGGTTTTATAGGAACGATTATGAAAGGGCCTATGAGCAAGAAAATGAATAAAATTCTGAAAGAAAACCTGGAAGAATTAAAGATCTATGCGGAGACCGGTGAGCTACACCAGCGCAAGAAAAAGCTGAATCAGGAGCCTCTGGCAAAATCTTAATGGAAGCATGACTACACATGGGCTGGCAACTAGCCTGCTCGAACTTATGAAAGCAGGTGATTTTTCCAATGCATTGGCTGAGCTAGGATTCGCAGAGGCCTGGAAATTGAGCCGCTTGGTTCAATGGTGGCCAAAAACAACATTGGATTCACAAATGTCTGAAGGCTGAGGTTAAAGACGGTAATGAGATGGCCCTCTGTAAAATATGTGCTAACGACTTCAAGAATAGACAAATCACCATTAAACAATTTTTCAAAAAGACCTATAAATCATAAAATGAAATTAGATAACCAAGAACTGAAAGAATTTCTAACCC
>JBCDHA010000041.1:0-13069 GCA_038750705.1 Bacteroidota bacterium | reverse complement strand
CATTTGGAGGGAATACCAGTATGCAGGAGTTATTCGCGGATTAAAAAACAGAAAAAACTGGCGTAAACGCTGGTATGCGAAAATGAGTGAACCGCAATTACATGCCAATTTAGATAACTTGCAGTTCGCTGAAAACATAACTTTTGCCAAGAGGCAAAGCAATAGACGGTTATTAGGAACGGATAACAACCCGAGCGTATTTCAGCCGGGTGGAGAAACTAACGCGCACCGGTTCTTAAACTCTTTTTTGAATGAAAGAGTAATCGACTATAATCAATTCATTTCTAAGCCGGAAAAAAGCAGGACCTCCTGTAGCAGACTCTCTCCGTATCTTGCATGGGGAAACCTCTCTATAAAGCAAGTGTATCAGGCTGCTAAAGAAAACAAAGAGCTTGGTCAAAATAAAAAAGCAATTTCGAGTTTTATTTCACGGCTGCGCTGGCATTGTCATTTTGTTCAAAAATTTGAAATGGAAATGCGCTATGAACAGGAAAATATAAACAGAGGCTATAACCAACTGCGCCTAGAGTGGAATGAAAATCATTATCTGGCCTGGCAAGAAGGTAAAACAGGTTATCCTTTAGTAGACGCCTGTATGCGATGTGTTAGACAGACCAGTTATTTAAATTTTAGAATGCGTGCTATGGTGGTTTCCTTTCTTACTCACCACCTTTGGTTGGATTGGAAAAAAGGTGCGGATTACCTGGCCAGGCAATTTCTGGATTTTGAACCGGGCATTCATTACCCGCAGTTTCAAATGCAGGCGGGTGTCACTGGTATCAATACCATAAGAATTTACAATCCTGTCAAACAATCCAAAGAAAATGACCCGGAGGCTTTTTTCATTAAAAAGTGGGTTCCTGAGCTCGCCGCCCTACCAACAGGGCTAATCCATACCCCGTGGCTTATGACAGAAATAGAGCAAAGATTATATGGCTGCATTTTGGGAAAACACTATCCTAGACCGATTGTAGATATACAAAAGAGCTATAAAAAGGCTTCGTTGGAGTTATACGGTATTAAAAGTGATGCCCTGGTAAAGTCTGAGGCCAGACGTATTCTGGAAAAGCACACCGTACCGGGTAGAATTGCCTAACTCATCGTTTTGAGATTTTGTTGTAGCTGATATTTCGCTGCCTGGAGCTTTTAAATCGCGTATCTTCCTTGCCAAAAATTCGGTGTTTTGTCATTCGGCCCTGCACTCTTTTTCGCCACATCCGAAAGCTGGAAGCTTTCATTTCTCTTCGCATAACTTTGATGACCTCGGCTTCAGGTAAGCCAAACTGTTGCTCAATAGCATCAAAAGAAGTACGATCTTCCCAAGCCATTTCGATGATTCTGTCAATTTCCTCTGAAGTTAGCGTGTTCATAAGGTAAAAACAGGTGGCTTTACTATTTGTTGTCTTTATATGGCTCACAAAAAAGTGAATTTACCTCAAAAGACATGCTTGACGTGCGGCAGGCCATTTACCTGGCGAAAAAAATGGGCAAAGGTTTGGAATGAGGTGAAGTACTGCAGTAAGCGCTGTCGTGCAGGTGAGTATAAGGTGGATCCTAATTAATCGAAATCAATTTTCATTTCTCCGCGAAAAGAAAGCTTAATTATCATATCCAATTCCTGTTTGGTAAAGCCCAATCGTTCAGCCACAGTTTTACAAAGTGCGTATTCATCGGCGCTAAACTCGCCGTCCGCTATGGCCAGACTCAGCATTTGTATTAATTGGGTTTCGCGGTCCTCTTCCCTTTCCGGAATCACATGAACAAATTCGCTGCCTTTTTTCAGCCAATCTTGAAGTTTTTCATCGGTAAAACCTGCCGATTTGGCTGCATCTTTGATTACTTCCAGCTCTTTTTCATCTACATGACCATCCGCACTGGCCAGGGCTATCAGATTTTTTAAATTAGACTCGCTCATTTTTCGGCTTAGAGCCGCCCCAAGGCCGTCGTATCCCAACTTTTCGGAAATAGTCATACATAAATCGTACTCGTCCTGAGTAAAAGTATCATCTGCGGTTGCCATTCCTATCATATCAATCAAATGGTTCTCACGATCAAGATCGTTTTCAGGGATAGAAAGTATGATATTTTCGGCATTTTCAATCCAGGAATTGAGTTCGGACTCCGATATACCGGCTTCTTCTGCAGCGTGTTTTAATATCTTCAGCTCGCCTTCATCAATATTACCATCTGAAAAAGCCAGCACCACAAGGTTTTTTAAATGTTCTGATCTATCCATTTTAAGTTGAGTGACATGTAAGACTTTTGAAGCAATTGTTCATTACTGACCCTTGATTATAACCTTAGACAAAAATAGACAATGTAATATAATAAAGATAGATGTAATAAATGGGTATAAATTTGAGTTTTTAGAATTTCGTAAAAACTTAGGATACAGTCGGACTGCAAACACTGCTCAAAAATACAATGACTGTGTTTGGCAACACTTGTTACGGTTATAGAGCCCAACCGATAAAGACCATAAAGGAACAAAAGGATCCCTAAAAGTTTCTTTGTAAAATAGACTTGCTATAATTTATAGTTTATACTAATTATATTAGTATATGCAAGAGAAATATAAAAAGGGAAGAGGTGCTCAGATACAAGTAAACAATCGCTTTTTAAAAGCCGAATACGTTACTGATCATCCGGAAGGACTCGATGAACCACTCTTTGATGAGCCCGTCCGCACTCAGGTTTTTTATGAAACGCCTAATAAGGTTGTGAACAAAGTGACCAGCCCTGATGTGGGTATGGAATATTCTTTAAATCCCTACCAGGGTTGCGAGCATGGCTGTATCTATTGCTATGCGCGCACTACCCACGAGTATTGGGGTTATAATGCCGGGCTTGATTTTGAATCTAAAATTATTGTAAAAAGAAATGCAGCAGAATTGCTCGAGAAGCAACTGCTTAAAAAAAATTGGAAGGCGTGCCCGATTGTATTATCAGGGAATACGGATTGCTATCAGCCCTTGGAGCGCAAACTGAAAATTACCAGGTCGCTTTTAAAAGTTTTTAACAAGTATAGACATCCGGTAGCCATAATTACGAAAAATACGTTGCTTCTCAGGGACATTGACATTTTGGAAGAGTTAGCAAGGGATAACCTGGTCCGCGTCATACTTTCTATTACAACGCTTGATGAAAAATTAAGGTCCTTAATGGAACCAAGAACAGCATCCGCTCAAAAGAAAATGAAAGCAATAAATGTGCTGGCCAAAGTGGGGGTACAGGTATCCATTATGAATGCACCTATTATTCCGGGATTAAATCATCAGGAAATTCCAGCCATAATAAAAAGAGCTGCAGCCAATGGGGCGGTGAGCGCAGGCTATACCACTGTGCGGCTCAATGGTAAGATCGCGGATGTATTTTATGACTGGCTGACAAAGAATTTTCCGGATCGTGCTGAAAAAGTATGGAATCAAATTAAAGCGTTGCATAATGGGCGTGTGTCTGATTCGGAGTTTGGACGAAGAATGCGTGGTGAAGGAAATTATTCAGAGATCATAAAGCAGCTTTTTGCCCATTCAGTGAAAAAGTACATGTCAAAAGCCTCAATGAAGCCCTTGGATACAAGCAAGTTTAGGAAAGGAGGTAACTACCAACTTTTTTAAAAGAGGAGGGAATTGTCACGTACCCGATAAACATATTGAGAAGTCCTACGTTGAAATTTTAGTAAATAAAGAAGCCAAATGAGACCCATTAGAATATTATCTATTTTCAGTATTTTGTTGGCCTTTGCTACTTGTACAAGCAAAGGGAATAGTGATTTTTCTGCTCCCGTAATTTCAAAAGAGGTAGCCTCCAAATTGGACACGGCCTACTTCGCCAGCGGCTGCTTTTGGTGTACGGAGGCAGTTTTTGAGAGGGTAAAAGGGGTGTATGATGTGGTATCAGGCTACAGTGGAGGAAAAAAACAAAATCCAAATTACAGAGAGGTTAGCGCCGGTATAACGGAACACGCCGAAGCGGTAAGGGTAATGTATAATCCGGAAGAGGTGGATTACACCGCTTTGGTGGAGATTTTCTTTGGTTCACACGACCCTACCACTTTGAATCGGCAAGGTCCGGATGTAGGTAAGCAATACAGGTCTGCCATTTTCTATGTATCGGAAGAGGAAAAGGAAATAGCGATGCGTGTTAAGTCAAAATTGGATTCGGAAGGAGTCTTCAAGAATCCTATAGTAACTGAAATAACAGCATTTGAAAAGTTTTGGGATGCTGAAGATTATCACCAAAACTATTACGAAATACACCCGAATCAGCCCTACATCGTCTCAGTTTCCCGCCCTAAGGTTGAAAAATTCATGAAAGAGTTCAAGGATAAATTGAAAGAGCAATACAAGTAAGTCTACATTTTAAAGGCTTTTTTGTATCTTAAAACAAAAGCCTTTAAAACGTGCCACTAGAAATTCAACCCAAAGAAAATCTACCTTCCAGACCAAAGAAACTCAACAACATCTATCTGATTGAATCGGCCTGGGAGGTCTGCAATCAAGTGGGTGGTATATACACGGTCATAAGATCAAAAGTGCCGGTGATGACCGCGCAATGGGAGGAGCGCTACTGTCTTCTGGGTCCTATTATCGACCAAGATGTAAGCGCCGAGTTTGATCCTATTGATGAGCTTACCGGGCCTTATGGAAAAGCGGTAGAAAGGATGCGTGAACTGGGCCATGATGTCCTCTATGGTACCTGGTTGGTAACCGGCAGGCCGCAGACGGTTCTGCTGAAGATAAGCGAGTCTCTGCATAAGTCAGAAGAGAACCGGCTTAGACTTCAGAGTGAATACGGTATAAACATTTATGCAGATGATGACTTGCAAAGAAAAGTTGTTGCCTTTGCGGATTTGAGTAATGTGTTCATTAACCTGCTGGCAGAAGAGATGACAGCAGCCAAAAAGAAGCTGATTACCCATTTCCATGAGTGGATGGCCAGCCTTCCTATTCTGGATATTCAAAAGAACAAGCTGCCGATCAAAACAGTCTTCACCACTCATGCTACCTCTATTGGTAGGTACCTGGCTATGAATGATGAGAAATTCTATACTTCACTTCATAAATATCATTGGAAGCAGCATGCGGAGCATTTTCATATCTTACCAATTGCTCAAATAGAACGCTTTTGTGCGCAGGCGAGTAGCGTGTTGACCACTGTAAGTGAGGTTACGGCCAAAGAATGCAAGGTGTTCTTTGGCCGCGAGCCTGATGAGGTTACACCTAATGGCCTGAACATAACACGTTTTGTGGCGTATCACGAAGTACAAAACCTTCACCAGGAGTACAAAAGTGAGATACATGAGTTTGTTATGGGGCACTTCTTTCACAGCTGCCCATTCGACCTCGACGATGTACTTTATTTCTTCACCTCCGGCCGGTACGAGTTTAAAAATAAGGGTTATGATCTTACACTTCACGCACTCACCTTGCTTAATGAGATGATGAAGAAAGCCAAGCTAAAACAGACTGTAGTTATGTTTTTCATTACACGGAGGCCAACTTGGTCTATTAATCCTGTGGTATTACAGTTACGCGGTGTGATGAATGAAATACGGAACACATGCAGGGAAATAGAGGACCAGATTGGTGATAAAATGTTCTACGCCGCAGCAGCAGAACAAGAAGACTTCCGTCTACCGGACATCAATCTTATGGTGGAAGATCATTTGAAATTAAAGTACCGTAGGATTTTACAATCATGGAAGTCCGATAATTGGCCAATAGTGGTTACGCACAACTTAAAGGATAATGATAATGACGAAATTCTAAATTACTTACGAAATGCACCCCTGGTAAATAATCCAAAAGATAAAGTCAAGGTAGTTTACCATCCTGATTTCATCGATACCACTAACCCCTTATTTGGTATGGACTATGGAGAGTTTGTAAGAGGTTGCCATCTCGGTATATTTCCCAGCTTTTATGAGCCCTGGGGGTATACGCCTCTTGAGTGTTTGGCAAGAGGAGTACCCGCCATTACTTCAGACTATACAGGTTTTGGTGATTATGTCGGAACGTACTTCCCTGATCATGAAGACTATGGTGCGTATTTGCTTACCAGGCATAAAAGAAAACCGGAAATTGTAGCTAAAGACTTAGCCATTAAAATGTTCAATTTTATTCAACTGTCCAGACGTGATCGTATGGTACAGCGAAATAAAGCTGAAGATCTTTCTGAAAATTTTGACTGGACACAACTTGTGAAGCACTACAACGCCGCTTACGAGCAAGCGCTGCTTTCATAGCTGACGCCCCTATTCAAAATCTATCTCCACCTGCTTGCGTAGTATATCTTCCATATTTTCGCGTTCGCGAATGAGATGTGCTTTGCCTTCATATATTAGCACTTCTGCCGGCCGGTAACGCGAGTTGTAGTTTGACGCCATTGAAAACCCATAGG
Source organism: Bacteroidota bacterium (assembly GCA_038750705.1). Classification (GTDB taxonomy): domain Bacteria; phylum Bacteroidota; class Bacteroidia; order Cytophagales; family Cyclobacteriaceae; genus Fulvivirga. Next base: position 6,667 of record JBCDHA010000041.1, on the reverse strand, counting down.
CACCGGCATTTTTTATCGCCAAAATGTCACCCTCTCTTACTTCATGTATCTTTCTGTCCCATCCAAATGTATCCGTTTCACAGATATACCCTACAACGGTGTAAACCCGCTGTATGCTATCAGGGTTTGATATGTTGACAATTTCATGGTACGAATCATACATCATCGGTCTCATGAGGTGATTCATTCCAGAATCCACCCCCACAAAGGCAGTGGCCGGGGTAGTTTTTATCACATTGACTTTAACCAATAAAAGGCCGGCTTCGCTCACCAGATACTTACCGGGTTCAAACCACATTTCCAGTTGCCGTCCATAGGAGCTGCAAAAGCTGTCAAAAGCATTTCCCAGCTTTACTCCCAGGTCATATACATTAGTAGTTATATCACCTTCCTTGTAAGCTACTTTAAAACCACTTCCAAAGTCGATAAACTCCAAATTAGGAAAGTCCTGAGCTATCCCAAACAGAATTTCAGCCATCTTCAAAAATACATCGGCGTCTAAAATATCGGATCCGGTATGCATGTGTAAACCAATAACATTAATGTTATTTGATTTTACAACACGTAGCAAATGAGGTAACTGGTAAATTGAAATGCCGAACTTAGAGTCTACATGACCGGTTGAAATTTTAGTGTTTCCGCCCGCCATTATATGAGGATTTAGGCGAATACAACAAGGTATCGTGTCTCTATACTTATGACCAAACTGCTCCAGGATAGAAATATTGTCAATGTTGATCATTAATCCTTTCTCGACACCTTCAATAATTTCTTCGAATGAAATGCAATTGGGTGTGAAAAGTATATCCCTGGGATCAAACCCTGCCTTCAGGGCAATATCTGACTCCTGTGCAGACACCACGTCCACGCCGGCGCCATGCTTTTTCATAAGCTTCAGAACAGAAATATTAGTCAGCGCTTTAGCCGCATATTTTATTTTGACATTCTGGTTAGAGAATGCATTTTTCAAATTCTGAAGCTGATTTACGATCTTCTCAGCGTCATAGACATATACAGGCGTGCCGAATTGGTGGGCAATATCAGTCAGTTTAAGTCCCTGTATTTTATTGGAATTATTTTTCAGTTCCATAGCTGTGAATTGAACCGCCAAAAGTACTAATAGCAGTGGTTTTTACAACTGGTTTTATACGAAACCTCAAACATGTTCAGATGCTGCCGATGAAATCTGACACGTCGATATAAAAGCCATTTCAACGAAATTTATCTATAGCCTACGGGTAGTTTTCTGCTCTTTGTGAGTTGCTCGAAGGCATACCCTAATTTAAGCAGTTTGCTCTCTTCAAACGGCCTTGCAATAAATGTCAGGCCTACGGGTGCACCGTTTTCATTATAACCCATGGGCACCGTGAGGCATGGATATTTCGCTGCTGCGGCGTTACCGGCATTCCTATTGTTAATTGACAACACCACATCTAAATCATGTTTCTTCATAGGCTTTTCAAAAAAGTCTATGCCTCGCTCATTCAGACTTGCTTTTAGTTTTTCGTGTTCTTCCCTACTTAAGTTGGTTTCTAGGATTCCATCAAACCGGCCTTGCCCATAAGGTATTCTAATTAGTGAGTCGGCATTATTAAATACCACTACGTCGTCGACCGTTTTAATAGAAATCTCTTTAGACCCGTACTTATCCAAATAATCCGGTAAGTCAATTTTCATATCTGCACTAAGTAATGTTACGAAGCCCTCGAAATCCATATTTTCGGGTTCAAACTCTATCATAACACCACCTGAGGCTTTGATTTTATCTACGGCCACGCTGTAAACAGAATCGGATAAAAAGCTTTTATTTACTCCAAAACGAACACCTTCCAGGCTACCGGATTGCAGTTCTTCCCAGTAGCTTATGTTCTTTGGATTATCTTTAGTGGCTGCGTCTGCAGGGTCTTCACCGCTCATCGCAGAAGCGAGGATAGCATTGTCCGTTACATTTCGGGTCATAGGTCCGGGTGTATCCAGCGTACTGGATATAGGTACAATGCCGGCTCTACTGTATAATCCGACAGTGGGCTTTAGGCCTACAACAGAATTTGAACTTGATGGGGAAAGAATGGATCCGGACGTTTCTGTGCCTATTGCCGCTGCGGCATAGTTGGCCGCCATAGATACACCACTGGCTGAGCTCGAACCCCCGGTGTCGTACTTTCTTCTACCATACGGATTGAGTGTTTGGCCGCCTATTGCGCTATATCCATTCGGGTTTATCCTGCTTAAGAAATTTGCCCATTCACTTAAGTTTACCTTACCCAAAATAATTCCTCCATTCTCCTTAATTTTTTCTATAATAAAGGCATCCTTAGTTATATTTTTTTGAAGTGCCACCGAACCTGCCGTAGTGGGTAGTCCGGCGAAATTGATGTTGTCTTTTACCAGAATAGGGATACCATAAATAGGGTGATCATTTACTGACCTATTTTCATCTCTTTTTCTCGCTTCTTGTACGGCATTTGGATTAATGGTGATAATGGCATTCAGAAATGCAGTTGAATCATTTTCATATTTCACGATTCTATACAAATACCACTGAGTCAGGGATTCATATGATAGCTTACCGGATTTTATGTGTGCTTGGATGGACAGTATATCCTGTTCCAGGATGAGCGGCTTGAGTCGTTCATAGTCTTCATCAGAGAAATAGGCGATTTGGTCAGCTACATTTTTCCAGATGTCATTTCGATCAGTGACTTTAGACTGGATGAGCTTGTATTGCATCCTTTTAGACTCGTGCTCGGCATTTTCGGCTATTTCTGCCGATTCATCGTACGGGATCCAGGCTGGAATTTGAGTCTTGGGCTCTTCTATAGGTGTTTGCTTACAACCAATTAAGCCAATGACTATGAATAGAAATAAAGTTTTAATAGTTCTGATTTTCATGGCAAATTGAAATTTTTGTCAATAATGACCTATTAAGCTATGATATGCCAGCTTCCGAATACACTGATTTTACATGAAAGGAGGGTTATTAGAAGATTGGGGTTCCGTTTAAGATGTATACGGGGCACCATCGGAACGTTTTGAAAAGTCGGGTGAATAAAAAAGAGCGGCAAGTCCACTTACCGCTCTTTTCAGTGTTGTTATTTATTCTGAGTTTCCTAATACCTTATGTCACCAAGACACTTAAAGTATATCATTAGAAACGGTATTTACTTGGCCGAGGACGTTAATCTATTGTTAAGCGGTGTTAAAAGATGTTAAATTGAAATCTTTCGTGTTTTGATGGGGTAAATTTACAATATGAGAAAGTCCACCATCTGGATCATAATTATCTCCATGTCCGTAGCGCTCATCGGTTTGTGTGGTTTTCAGGTCTATTGGATAAATAACGCCATTGCGCTGAATGAAGAGCGTTTTGATCGAACGGTAAGAGCAACACTAAATGAAGTAGTTGAAAAGCTGGAAAGGAAGGAAGCCATAGAGGTAACGGCACGTACAATTTCAGCGTATAAAGACCGTTCCGATTGGGTAGAATCTATTCATGTAAAACGTACAGATAGTCTTGCACGAATACTGATAAACCCGGATTGTACGTTCCATACAAGCAGCAAACTGTTCATCAGTACCGATACCTCACGATTTAATTTAAAAATGTCGGATTCAGCCAACCTTTTTTTTGGCGATACCGCATTAATTGATCTTAAAGACCGGCTTACGCATAAGTCAGAAATGGTAGATGTGGTCATAAAGCAATTTGTGACTAAGGAGCGGGATATTTCAGAAAGGCTCAGCTATGAACTGTTGGACTCATTGCTCAATAAAAGTCTTCATGATAAAGGCGTTCATACATCATTCGAATTTGCTGTTTGGAATTCTACTAAAGATACTCTTGTGTTTACCAATGCCACGGATGATTTGGCTTTAGTAAAAGATCCTGATTATAAGGCAGGCCTTTTTCCAAATGACCTTTTTGGGAATGTAAATTATCTGACACTTAATTTCCCGAATCAAGGCCAATATCTATTTAATCAAATCTGGGGAACACTGGCCGCCTCTGTCCTTTTCGTGATCATTATTGTGGGAAGCTTTAGCTATGCTATTTTTATAATCTTCAGGCAAAAGAAGCTATCTGATATCAAGAATGACTTTATTAACAATATGACTCATGAGTTTAAGACGCCTATAGCAACGGTATCACTTGCATGCGAGGCAATGCAAGAGGATCAGGTTCGGAAAGATGAAAAAACACTTATGCGTTATTTGGGTATGATCAGAGATGAAAACCAGCGACTAGGCGATCAGGTCGAAAAGGTATTACAGGCCGCAATACTGGAAAAAGACTCTTTCGAATTGAAGATCGACAGAACCAATTTATTAGAGCTGCTGCAGCCGATATTAGACAAAGTTCAAGAACAAGTTAATGCCATAAAAGGCGAGCTAACGGTAGACTTCAACTCAAAACAAAATGAGTTGATGGGAGACAGGCATCATCTCACAAACCTGTTTTACAATTTGCTTGACAACGCCATTAAATACTCCCGTGATAGGGTAAATATTTTTGTAAGAACATTTAATGAAGAAGATACAGTTTGCTTTGAAGTAAGGGACCAGGGTATTGGTATGAAACGTGAAGAGCTAAATCGAATATTTGATAAGTTTTATCGGGTTTCAACCGGAGACAGGCATGATGTTAAGGGTTTTGGGCTTGGTCTAAACTATGTGAAAACGATAGTTAGCCTTCATAATGGCAGTGTATCTGCCGTTTCAGAGCCCCTTGAGGGAAGCAGCTTTACCGTTAAACTCCCCTTGAACAATGAGTGAAGTTAGTAAAGCCATCTTATTGGTTGAAGACGACGAAAATCTGGGTCAGATATTAAGTGAGTACCTCACGTTAAAAGGCTATAACTGCGAGTTATGCCGCAATGGAGAAGAAGGCTTAACCAGGTTTAAATCCGCCGCATTTGACTTATGCATTTTGGATGTTATGATGCCAAAAAAAGATGGATTTACCCTTGCCAGGGAAATACACGATTTAAATAAACATACGCCGTTTTTGTTTCTAACGGCCAAATCTATGAAAGAAGATGCCATAAAGGGGTTATCAATTGGAGCGGAAGATTATATCACTAAACCGTTTAGCATGGAAGAGCTTTTGCTTCGGCTTAACATCATATTTCGCAGGGTTAATGGCTCAGGAAAAAAAGAACAGACCAGTTTCCGTTTAGGCGAACTTCATCTTGACACACAGAGCCGAAAACTATCGGTTAACGGCACCGAGAGAACACTTACTACTAAGGAAAACGAGCTACTCAAATTACTTTGCTCCGATATCGGAAATACCGTGTCACGCAAGCTTGCTTTAGACCAAATTTGGGGTGATGATTCCTATTTTAATGCGCGTAGTATGGATGTTTACATTGCCAAACTTCGGAAATACCTAAAAGACGACAGCAAGCTTCAAATTATAACTGTACATAGAGAAGGCTTTAAGCTTGTAAGCCTGTAAGTGAATTTCCGCCATCTGCGGCTTTAACTTTTGACCTATTGAGCTTGGTTAGATTGTAATTCTGCTCCAATTTTCTTATTTTCATTTTTCGCTCAAGATTTGCCGACTACGGAAGAAAGTAATTTCATTATGAGCAATTTCCACAAGGTACAACTTACTAAAACCACTGTTAAATGATTCAAATTATACCTTCCATTGCAATTAGAGACGGTAAGGTAATCCGGCTTAAGCAAGGGGATTTCTCAAATGAGAAGGTTTATGATCAAAGCCCTATTGATCTCGCAAAGGGCTTTGAAGATCATGGTATTGAAGTAGTTCACCTGGTAGACTTGGATGGTGCTCGAAGAGGTCAGCCTGTTAATTACCATATTTTGGAAGCCATTTCAGGATATACGAATCTCAAGGTTGACTTTACCGGCGGAATACATACCGATGGGGATATTAGCAAAGCCTACGAGTATGGGGCTAGTTATATTACCGCCGCCAGCATCGCCGTGAGCAGAAAAGAGCTTTTTGCCTCCTGGATCGTGTCATATGGACGAGAAAAGATCACTTTGGGGGCAGATGCACTGGACGGAAAAATCGCTGTCCGGGGCTGGGAGAAGAATACAGATTTGGATATCCTGGAACATATCGACTATTTCTACTCAAGAGGATTAAAGTATGTAAAAACCACCGATATTTCTAAAGAAGGTATGCTTGAAGGCCCTGCGGTGAGCCTGTATAAAAAAATTATTGATCAGTTTCCGGATATATGTGTTCTGGCAAGTGGTGGAGTAAGAGACGTTAATGATATAGAAACCCTGAACGAGGCGGGGGTTTTTGCGGTCATCTTCGGAAAGGCTTTTTATGAAGGAAAGATAAAGCTAAAAGAACTTGAGAAATTTATAGTCAAAGCCAACTGAATAAGTAAAACACCACTAAGCTTTACACCTTGAAGCGCTGGAAAGATCAGATCTAAAATCTGCCAGACCGATACGATAGTCTAAGCATGTTCTTTATATTCCGTTGATGTTTAAGAATGGCGCGAGAGCTTTCTGAGTCATCTGCCATCCAATTTCCCAAAATGTACTCAAGCTCAAGGCCTATTAATTAGTGCCAAAAGTCGCAAAGCAAGGGATTCAATAAAAAGGCGTGGTGTAGTTATAACGACTACTCGTCTACAACATCTGCAAACTTAAATTTGTGGATGATGTAATAAAGAAAATT